>NZ_JBHXMA010000033.1:0-130398 GCF_042721035.1 Streptomyces sp. NPDC058464 | reverse complement strand
GGTTACATTCCGAACCCGGAAGCTAAGCCTTACAGCGCCGATGGTACTGCAGGGGGGACCCTGTGGGAGAGTAGGACACCGCCGAACAAATATTGGGAAAACCCCCGCATCGATTGATGCGGGGGTTTTCTGCGTTATAGGCACTGGCGTTCAGAAAGCGACGTCGGTCGTCTTGACCGTGCCGCCCTTTCGGCCCGGGGCCTCCTGCCAGCTCCAGTAGAGGTTCGTGTGCGAGACGACCTGCTCGGGGGCCGGCGCGCCGTACTCGGTGAGGTCCTCGGTGGTGTGGGCGTCGCCGACCAGCGTCGCGTCGTAGCCGCGGACCATCGCGCCGTGCAGGGTGGAGCGGATGCAGGCGTCGGTCTGGGCGCCGGTCACGACCACGCGCCCCACGCCGCGTTCGGCGAGGAGGGACTCCAGTTCGGTGTCCTCGAAGGAGTCCCCGTAGCGCTTGTGGACGAGGGGCTCGGTCGCTTCGCGGGTCAGCTCCGGGACGTACTGCCAGGGGGCGCTGTCCGGCTTCAGCTCGTCGCTGGAGTGCTGGATCCAGACCACGGGGACCGCCTCGGAACGGGCCTTGGCGAGCAGGGTGTTGATGTTGGCGATGACCTCGTCGCGGTTGTGGGAGCTGTCCACCACCCCGTTCTGCACGTCCACGATCAGCAGGGCAGTGTTCGGACGGTTCGGAAGAGTCGTCATGACGCCCACCGTAGACGGCGCCACTGACAAACCAGGTGAGTGCGGTGGGCGGTGGGCGTTAGCGTGACCGCATGAGTGCTATGAGCAGCGGTGATTACGTGATTCGCGCGATAGGGGCCGACGAGTGGGAGGCCGCCAAGCGGTTGCGGCTCGCCGCGTTGCGGGACCCGGTCGCGGACATCGCGTTCCTGGAGTCCTATGACGAGGCTCTGGAGCGGCCGGACTCCTTCTATCAGGAGCGGGCCGCGCGGTCGGCCGCGGAGCCGAGTGACGCACGGCAGTTCGTCGCGGTGGCGGCGGACGGGGAGTGGGCCGGGACCGGGACCGTGCTGATCGAGGAGGCCGGGACCACGGACTGGGCCGGGTTTCCGGTCGAGCGCCGGCAGGGGCATGTCGTGGGGGTGTTCGTACGGCCCGAGCATCGGGGGAGCGGGCTGGTCAAGGCGTTGTTCGACGCCGGTGTGGAGTGGGCGCGGGAGCGGGGCGCGGAGCGGGTGAGGCTGCTGGTGCACGCGGAGAACCCGCGGGCCCAGGGGGCGTACCGCAAGGCGGGGTTCGTGCCGAGCGGGGTGCTCGTGCCGTTCTTCAAGGACGAGGCCGAGACCGAGATCGAGTTCGTTCGGGAGTGGCCGTCCTAGACCGGCAGTTCCCGGTGCGGCCAGCGGGAGCGGGCCTGTTCGTGGGAGCGGAGCAGGGCGAGGGCGGGCAGGCCCTGGTCGGTGCCGCCGGCCAGGAGGTCGGGGAGCTGGGGGAGTGGGGCCACGGCCGCCACGTCGTCCAGGACCAGGGTCAGTGGTGGGTCGAGCCGACCGGAGGATGACCGTTCGGCCATGCGCCGGCCGCGCTCGACCACGCTGGAGGCGAGGGCCGTCAGGAGAGGCATGGCGCCGGGGTTGGTCCTGGGGTCCTCGATGGATTCACCGACCACATAAAGCGTGCCCCCTTCGTCGATGAAGGAATCCAGGGCGAGGGCATCGGACCGGTTGGGTGTGCAGGCCTCGCGGATGTTGACCGTGAAGAGGGCGGCGAGCGCCCTGGCCGTCAGTTCCTGGGCGATGTCCCGGCGTTCGGGGTGGGACGTGAGGGCGGCCTCCAGCTCGCCGGCGGAGCCGGGGGCGGCCTTCGGGTGGGTGCGGAGGGTGCGTACGGCGTCCTGGACGCCGGTGCCCTGTGCCCAGCGGTGGACGTGGCGGATCGTGCGGTTCTCCAGGGCCGCGGCGTGCAGGTAGCTGCGGAGGAGGGTCTCGGCCGTGTCCGTGAGGATCTGGTCGATCTTCGCGGTGGGGCTGACCGGGGCGAGGAGGGCGTGGGCGCGCTGGATCGCGGTCTGCTTGTCCTCGCAGCCGGCCGTCGGGGACCAGTGGAAGCGGGCGGGGGTGTCGCAGAGGTGGTTCGGGTCGTAGAGGAGGACGGGGCCGAGTTTGGCTCTGGCGTCCTTCGTCTCGGACCAGAGGGTGGCGTTCGAGGTGACGACGAGGGCGGGGCCGAGTGCGTCCTGGATGGCCTGGGTCGCGGTCGCCTGCCGGCTCTCGCGCGGTGCGATGTGGATTCTGGTCCAGGTGCCCGGCCGGTCGCCGTTGGGGGTGGGGCGGAGGCCCTCGAGGGTGCGTTCCGGTTCTGCGTCGGGCATCGGGACGGGCATCGGGACGGCCGGCTCCTGGATCGTCTCCTGGAAAGCCGGCTGACGGGCCTCCTGGACGGTTGCCGGCCCGGTGCGGGGTTCCGGTACCGCGGCGGCCGCGCTTCTGGCCTTCGCCGTCGCCGCCCGTCTCCTCCGGCCGGCCCGCCAGCGGGTCACCGTCCCCAGGACGAACACGGCGAGGACGACCAGGACCATCAGCTGGCCGATGAACAGGCCCCAGAACAGCCCCCAGCCCGACAGCTGGGCGGCCGGTGTGTCCGGCCAGGCGCCAGTGATGTCGTGCGGGGCGCCGATGAGGTGGCGCATCGCGATCGGGGTGTGGGAGAGGTTGACCGTCGACGGCCAGCTGCCCTGGGCGAACCAGGCCGCCAGTCCCGTCGCCGTCCACACCAGGATCGTGATGCCGAGCAGGAACCCGAGTATGCCGATCAGCAGGCCGTCGGGGATCCCGCCGCCCTGCTGGTCGCGCTCCTGCCGAGGGTCCGGTCTCACGGACGGTCCTCCCTATGCCACCGTCGACTCGGAGTCGCCGAGGTGCTGTTCCACGAAGGCCGCCGCCCGCTGTTCCGCTTCGATCTCGGCGGCGAGGAGGGCGTCGTCCGGGTTCAGTAGGTCGCTGGACGACTCGGTCATCGCGCGGTCCGTGAAGACGAGCGGGCGTTCTGTCTCCGTGACCAGGTGTTTGACCACCTGGACGTTGCCGTTGACGTCCCAGACCGCGATGCCGGGGGTGAGCGTCGGGATGATCTCGACCGCCCAGCGGGGGAGGCCCAGCACCCGGCCCGTCGCCCGCGCCTCGTCCGCCTTCTGGGCGTAGATCGTCCTCGTCGACGCCATCTTCAGGATCGCCGCGGCCTCCTTCGCCGCCGCGCCGTCGACGACGTCGGAGAGGTGGTGTACCACCGCGACGAAGGAGAGACCCAGCCGTCGGCCGAACTTCAGCAGCCGCTGGAACAGCTGGGCCACGAACGGGCTGGCGATGATGTGCCAGGCCTCTTCCACCAGGAAGATGCGCTTCTTCCGGTCGGGGCGGATCCAGGTGTGCTCCAGCCACACGCCCACGATCGCCATCAGGATCGGCATGGCGATGGAGTTGCGGTCGATGTGGGACAGGTCGAAGACGATGAGCGGGGCGTCGAGGTCGATGCCGACCGTGGTCGGGCCGTCGAACATGCCGCGCAGGTCACCGTCGACCAGACGGTCGATGACCAGGGCCACGTCCAGGCCCCACGCCCGTACGTCGTCTATGGCGACGTTCATCGCCTCGGCGGACTCCGGCTCGGGGTGCCGTAGCTGCTCGACGATGTCGGTGAGCACCGGCTGGCGGTCGAGGATCGTCTCGTTGACGTAGGAGTGCGCGACCTTCAGGGCGAAGCCGGCTCGTTCGTCGAGGCCGTGGCCCATCGCCACTTCGATGATGGTCCTCAGGAGCGCCAGCTGCCCGGTGGTGGTGATGGCCGGGTCCAGGGGGTTGAGGCGGATGCCGTGGTCCAGGGCGGCCATCGGGTCCAGGCGGATGGGTGTTATCCCCAGCTCTTCCGCGATGAGGTTCCACTCGCCGACGCCGTCCTCGCCCTGGGCGTCCAGGACGACGACCTGGCGGTCGCGGAAGCGCAGCTGGCGCAGGACGTAGGTCTTCTCCAGGGCCGACTTGCCGTTGCCGGACTCGCCGAGGACCAGCCAGTGCGGGGCCGGGAGCTGTTGGCCGTAGAGCTGGAAGGGGTCGTAGATGTAGCCCTTGCCGGAGTACACCTCGCGGCCGATGATGACGCCCGAGTCGCCGAGGCCGGGCGCGGCCGTGGGGAGGTAGACCGCCTGGGCCTGGCCGGTGGAGGTGCGGACCGGGGAGCGGGTCGTCTCGACCTTCCCGAAGAGGAAGGACGTGAAGGCTTCGGTGAGGACGGACAGCGGGTCCCTCATCAGCGCATCAGCCTCTACCTTCGGATTCCGGTGGCGAAGGGCAGTGTGTTCACGAAGGCGCGGTGGTGCTCGCGGTCGCACCACTCCAGCTTCAGGTACGACTTTCCGGCGGACGCCCTTATCGTGCGCTTGTCGCGGTTGAGGGCCTCCGGGGTGCGGGAGGAGACGGTGATGTAGCCGACCAGGTTGACGCCGGCCGCGCCGCTGGCCAGGTCCTCGCCGCGCTGGTCGAGGCGGTTGTGGGCGGCGATGTCGCGGGGGTCGACGGTCCGGTTCATCTTGGCGGCGCGGGACGCCTCCGCCTCGTCGTTGGTCTTCTCGGTCAGCATGCGTTCGATGGCGACCTCGGTGGGTTCGAGGTCCATGGTGACGGCGACCGTGCGGATGACGTCCGGGGTGTGGACGAGCAGGGGCGCCAGGAAGTTGACGCCGACCGGGGTCATCGGCCATTCCTTCACCCAGGCCGTGGCGTGGCACCAGGGTTCGCGGGTGCTGGACTCGCGGGTCTTGGCCTGGAGGAACGTGGGTTCCATGGCGTCGAGTTCGGCCGGCCAGGCGTTGCGCTGGGTCATCGCCTGGATGTGGTCGATGGGGTGGTCCGGGTCGTACATGGAGTGGATGAGGGAGGCGAGCCGGCCCTGGCCGAGGGGCTGGCGGACGCGGATGTCCGCCTCCTGCAGGCGCGAGCAGATGTCGGTCAGCTCGCGGGCCATGACGACCGCGAGACCGGCGTCGCGGTCCAGTTTGCGGCCGGCCTGGGGGCGGGCCGCGCGGGCCATCGCCTGGGCCTCGGCGGCCAGTTCGCGGGAGTAGTGCATGCAGGCGACGAGGTAGGCGCGGTGCTGCTCGCTGCTGGTGGAGACCATGGACTGGAGCTGGTCGTAGGAGCGGGACAGCCAGTCCGGGGCCCTGTCGTCGCCGCGCTGGGCGACGTCCTTGGCGTGGGCGTCGGGGTCGGCGGGGAGGGTGCGGGCGAGCATCTGGAGGCGGGTGACGAAGCCGTCGCCGTTCGCCACGTGCTTGAGGAGGGTGCCGAAGCGGTCGACGAGGGCTTCCTGGTCCTCGGAGTCGCGCAGGCCGACGCCGGGGCCCTCGATCTCGATGGCGGCGGTGACCGTCTTGCGGTCGGCGTGCAGGAGTACGGCGATCTCGTCGGGGCCGAAGGGCGCGGCGAGCCAGCTGATGCGGCCGATGCCGGGCGGGGGGCCGATCTCGACCTCGCGGCCGTCGATGCGGGTGCCGGCCTCGGCGGCGGTGGAGCGGTAGACCGTGCCCTGGCGCAGGCTCCGCTTGTAACTGCGGTTGATCTCGAACCACTTGTAGAAGGTCCGGCGCTTGTACGGCACGTAGACCGCGGCCAGTGCGATCAGCGGGAAGCCCATCAGCAGGACGATCCGCAGGGAGAGGACCGGGACGAGGAGCCCGCACATCATGCCGAGGAACGCACCCGCGATGATCAGGGCGATCTCGCCGGTCTCACGGTTCCTGCCGATGATCGCGTTCGGCCGGGCGCGGCCGATGAGATACGTACGGCGGGGCGTGATCGGATGGGACAGGTGGGACTCTGTCGTCAACGCCCTTCACCTCCCGAGCTGTTGTTGCGGGTGTTGCCGGCGTGCGGGGTGTTCGCCGGGCTGGGCGCGCGGGGTGCGGGTGCGGCGGAGGGGACAGTTCCGCCGCCACCACCGTTCGAGGTGCGCGTGCTGTGTGCGGCGACGCCGCCCGAGGCGGGGTTGGCCGGGCGGGCACCGGAGGAGCCGGAACCGCCGCTCCCGCCGCCGTTGTTGTCGGCGCGGGCGCTGTGCGTTCTGATGCCCTGGGCGACGAGGTTGGCGGGGCTGCTGATGACGGCGGCGGCCTTGCCCTCGGCGCCCTGCATGATGCGGTTGTTGCGGCCGTTCGCGATCTCGTCGCCGAAGCCGGGGACGAAGCGGTAGATCATCGCGCTGGCGAAGATGGCGAGCAGGATGATGGCGAGGCCGGAGACGACGGCGGAGAAGGCGTCGGGGCCGCCGTCGGAGGACAGGGCGCCGGCGAGGCCGAGCACGATCACGATCACCGGTTTGACGAGGATGACGGCGATCATGATGCCGGCCCAGCGGCGGACGTGGCCCCAGAGGTTCTTGTCGACCAGGCCGGCGTAGACGACGGTGCCGAGGAGGGCGCCGACGTAGAGCAGGGCGGCCCTGATGACGAGCTCCAGCCAGAGGACGCCGGCGGCGAGGATGCTCACCAGGGAGGCGACGATCAGCATGATCGGGCCGCCGCCGATGTCGTCGCCCTTGCTGAGGGCGGCGGAGAAGGTGCCGAAGAACGTGTCGGTCTGGTCGCCGGTGGTCTTGGCGAGGACGTCGGTGACGCCGTCGGTCGCCGACACCACCGTGTAGAGGATCAGGGGGGTGAAGGCGGAGGCCAGCACGGTCAGCCAGAGGAACCCGATGGCTTCGGAGATGGCGGTCGTGAGGGGGACGCCGCGCACCGCGCGCTTGGCCACGGCCAGCAGCCAGAGCAGGAGGGTCAGGATCGTCGACGCGGCGAAGACGACGGCGTACTGCTGGAGGAACTTCTCGTTGGTGAAGTCGACGTTGGCGGTCTCCTTCACGGCGTCACTGAGCTTGCCGACGGTCCAGGACGCGGCCTTGGCACAGCCCTGGGCGAGGGAGGAGAGGGGGTCGAGGGTGGAGGTGAGGGGGTCGGTGGTGGAGCCGCTGCTGCCGCCGGAGCCGCTCTCGCAGAGCTGCTTGGTGGGGCCGGTGATGCCGGCGCAGTAGTCGCTGCTCGGCGAGGCGGTGGGTGAGGGCGAGGCCGAGGGGCTGGCCGACGGCGACGGCGCCGCCGCGGCCCGGGTGGCCAGCAGTACGGCGGTTGTCTGTACGGCGGTCAGCACGCCGGCGAGGCTGAGGGCACGACGCGGGTTACCGGGCATAAGTGAACCCTCCGTACTGCTCGACGGCCTTGCTGATGGCATCGGAGGTGGCGGCTTGGTCGTCACCGGGAACTGGCGCTGGTCCGTCCGTCTGGGTGTCCGAGCCGACCTTCCAGTCGTTGCCGTCCCACTGGAGGTCGAAGGTCCAGGTCTTCCAGGTGGTGGTCACGGGGTTGGTCGAGGACGTGCCCGACATGCCGATGAGCCCCATGTACCAGACGGAGACCTTGGCCGTGCTGTCGCTGTACTGCTCGGCCTCGGTACCCACCGGGACCGTCCGGGACACGAAGGTGCTGCCCTTCGGCGGGTTGCCGTTGGCGTCGAGGCCCAGTTTGGCGAGGAAGCCCGTCGAGTAGGCCGCGTCCATGGGGCTCTGGAGCTTGGCGGCCGCGGCCGACGTGTAGAGGCTGCTGACGATGCGGTGCCGGTCGTCCTTGTTGTACATGCCCGTCGAGCCCAGCGTCACCGCGTAGTTGGCCGCCGCGCTCTGCGCCCCCTGCGCGTTGTGTGCGAACCCGCTCGGGATGCCCCCGCTCTTCGCTTCGACGGGTTTCGTGCCGCTGGCCGCCGTCGACGAGGAAGCCGGCTGGTTTCCGCTGCCGCTTGCGCCCGTGTCGGTCGTCGTCGACGAGCCGTTGCCGTCGCCTCTGTTCGCGAAGGCGATCGCCGCGATGAGGAGGACGACCACGCCGACGACCGTGACCAGGCTTCTGGATGAGGACCGGCCGCCACGGCGGGAGGCGCCGCCGTACGGGTCCTCGGGCAGGCGGGTGCGGGTGTGGCCGGTTTCCGGGTAGCCGGGCTCGTCTCCGAGGCTCATGCCGGGTACTCCCCCTCCACGTCGTACCGGAACGCGTAGCAGTACGACGGTAGCCGTGCTGGTTCCCGCGCGGGCGCGGTGTGGTGACTCGACATCAGGGAAACGCAACCTCGGAACGGGGGAAAGGGAGGTGCAGATTGGCTAGACGGCCATGCCGTACACGATGGTGAACAGGGTGCCGAGTGAGCCGATGATGAAGACTCCGGTGAGTCCGGCGATGATGAGGCCCTTGCCCTGTTCGGCACTGAAGGTGTCGCGGAGGGCCGTGGCGCCGATGCGCTGTTTGGCGGCGCCCCAGACGGCGATGCCGAGGCAGAGCAGGATGGCGACGGCCATGACCACCTGGATCATCGTCTTCGCTTCGTTGCCCAGGCTGCCGAAGGGGCCCCAGTCCGGAGCGATTCCGCCGATGATGGTGTTGATGTCACCCTTGTCGGCTGCAAGGAACATGTAAGTCACCGCCCCTGGTGGGTAGTTCTGTCCGCCCCTGCCGGGTGCAGAGGTCACGCATCATTCTCGCCGACAACGTCGCCGGAGTATGTCGACTTGACGTCATTGATTGGCGGGTTTCGTACGAAGGGATCGTACGGTCACTCTGTGTATCACGGCAGGTCACGCCGGGCAATGAGGCCTGGGCGGAACCTGTCGTGTGGTTCCCTCGTTGACCCCTTTTACGGCCTGGCGGGGTTTTTGACGGCCAGTCGGGTGAAAGCCACCGTCTTGATGTTCTCATGACGAACGGGCCGCGGCTGGTTGCCGCGACCCGTCGGGGAGGAGCCGGAACTAGTTGGCGAAGGCGGTGATGCCCTCGGGGGTGCCCCAGCCGGTCGGGCCGTCGTAGCCGGTGGTGGCGGTGCAGAAGTACGAGGTGGAGCAGGTGCCGTTGTTGCCGCTCGTCACGTCGTTGAGGGACGAGGTGCCCGCGTAGTCGTACGGGTACTGCGCGGGGTAGGTGCCGCTGGCCGGGGTGCCGGCGAGGGCGTAGACGCCGGCGATGATCGGCGCGGAGACGCTGGTGCCGCCGAAGGTGTACCAGCCGGCGGTGACGCCGTAGGAGTCGTAGACGGAGACGCCGGTGGCCGGATCGGCGACCGCGGAGACGTCGGACTCCATGCGCTTGATGCAGCCGGTGTCGGTCTGCCAGCTGGGCTTGGCGTCGTAGGAGGAGCAGCCGGAGCCGGTGCCCTCGGTGCTGGACGTCTTCCAGACGGTCTCGGTCCAGCCGCGGGTGGTGGAGGAGGTGGACAGCTTGGTGCCGCCGACCGCGGTGACGTACCGGGAGGTCGCCGGGTACTCGGCGCCGTAGGCGCTGTCACCGGAGGAGACGGTGATGGCGACACCGGCGTGGTTGTAGTACGAGGTGTCGTACGTGGTCTGCGAGGAGGACTCGGAGCCGCCGTAGCTGTTGGAGACGAACTTGGCGCCGAGGGTCACGGCCTCGTTCTCCGCGGTGCCGAGGTTGGCGTAGCTGGCGCTGGTGGCCTCGACGAGCAGGATGTTGCACAGCGGGCAGATCGCGGAGGCCATGTCGAGGTCGAGGGAGATCTCCTCGGACCAGCCGGCGTCGGAGGAGGGCAGCGAGGTCGTCGAGCCGGTCTGGCTGACCTTCTTGAAGCAGCCGTTGGCCGTCGTGCAGGCCGACAGGCCGTAGTACGACCGGTAGGTGGCGAGGTCCGCCTCGGCGTTCGGGTCGTTGTACGCGTCGACGATCGCGATGGTCTCGCCCGAGCCGTTGGAGGCCGAGGCGGAGGTCAGGCCGTAGGCCGACCGGAGGTTGGTCGGGCTGTAGCCGGAGGGGGTCGACGCGTCGGCCGCCTTCGGGGTGATGCCGGTCTTCGCGGCCTGCATCTTCTGGAAGGCGGTGAGACCGCCGGTGACGCGGTAGGACTTGCAGGTGAGGTCACCCGTGTGCTTGGGGGTGGCACAAGGGGTCGAGACGTAGGTCACCTTGCTGGACGCGGTGGCGGCCGCGTCGGCCTGGACGGCGGTGCCGAGGCCGGTGAAGACCAGCGCGGCCGTGGCCACTGCGGCGGCGCCGATGCGGCGCCAGCCTCCGCGTGCGGACGGTCTGTTGGGGGGAGTGGAACGCATACGTGCAGCCTCCTGAGTTCCGGAACTGGGGTTGGAACAGGGGCGGTGCGGGTGCGATCTGGTGCGTTTGCCGTCGGTACGGGTTCCCCGGCGGCAGGGCGGCGGCCCGCGAAGAGAATCCTTTGTTGAGTACGCGACAACAAGAGGCTGCTGGAATCCTGACTTCCACATTGCCGAACGGGGCCTTCGCGTGACCCTTCAATGGCCGTCCGTTGTCTTGCGGGTGACGGGTGCTTGACCCAACTCACAGGAGACTCACGGGAGTTGCCAAGGGCATGAAACCGCAGTCGTCGGGGATATGTAACCGCAGTCGTCGGGGACGTGAAACCGCAGTCGTCGGGGACATGAAAAACGGGCCACGGCCGGCTGCCGTGGCCCGTCTCTCTTTCCCTGCCGCCGAGGGGACCCCACGTCCCCCTCACGGTGGCGGCTCCCCGTGACCCGACGGGGAGGTCAATCGGTGACGGGCTCAGCCGGTGAAGGCGTCGAGCCCCTCGGGGGTGCCCCAGCCGGTCGGGCCGTCGTAGCCCGACTTGGCGGTGCAGTAGTACGAGGTGGAGCAGGTGCCGTTGTTGCCGCTCGTCACGTCGTTGAGGGCCGAGGTGCCGGCCGCCGCGTACGGGTACTCGGCCGGGTAGTCGCTGCTGCCCGGGGTGCCGGCCAGGGCGTAGACCGAGGCGATGAGCGGCGAGGAGGCGCTGGTGCCGCCGTAGGTGTTCCAGCCGGTGCCGTCGGAGCCGTAGCTGTCGTAGACGGAGACGCCGGTGGCCGGGTCGGCGACCGCGGAGACGTCGGCGATCATGCGCTTCGAGCAGCTCGCGTCGGTCTGCCAGGTGGGCTTGGCGTCGTAGGCGGAGCAGCCGGAGCCGGTGCCCTCGGTGGAACTGGTCTTCCAGACCGACTCGGTCCAGCCGCGGCTGTTGGAGGAGGTCTTCAGGGCGGTGCCGCCGACGGCGGTCACGTAGCGGGAGGCGGCCGGGTACTCGGCGCCGTAGCCCTCGTCACCGGCGCTCGCGGTGATGGCCACGCCCGCGTGCTTGTAGTACGAGGTGTCGTACGACGTGTCCGAGGAGGACTCGGAGCCGCCGTAGCTGTTGGACACGAACTTCGCGCCCAGCTTGACGGCCTCGTTCACCGCGGTGCCCAGGTTGGCGTCGGAGGCCGACTTCGCCTCGACCAGCAGGATGTTGCAGTTCGGGCAGGTGGCGCTGACCATGTCGAGGTCGAGCGACTCCTCGCCGGCCCAGCCGCTGTCGGCGGAGGGGAGCGAGGTGGTGGAGCCGGTCTGGGAGACCTTCTTGAAGCAGCCGTTGTCGGTCGTGCAGTCGGACAGGCCGTAGTACGACCGGTAGGTCGCGAGGTCTTCCTCGGCGTTCGGGTCGTCGTACGCGTCGACGATGGCGACGGTCTCGCCCGAGCCGTCGGAGGCGGCGGCGTCCGTCAGGCCGTAGGCGGACTGGATGTCCGAGGGGCCGTATCCGGTGGGGGAGTCGGAGGCGGCGTTCGGCTTGACGGTCTTCGGCGCGATGCCCCTGAGGGCGGCCTGCTTCTCCATGAAGGCGGTGGTGCCGCCGGTGACCCGCAGGGCGTTGCAGGCGGCGTAGCCCTTCTTCGGGGTGGCGCCGCAGCCGGCCTTCTCGTACTGGACGTGGGCCTTGGCGACCTGGGCGGCGATGGCCTTGGTGCTGACCTTGTGGGTCGCGGTGGCGGTCGCGGTGGCAGCGCTGGCGTGGGCCGCGGTGCCGAAGCCGGCCACGAGGAGTGCGGCGGTGGCGGCGGCTGCGGAGCCGAGCTGGCGCCATCTACCGCGTATGTGGGGGGAGTTGGGGGTGGTCGTACGCAAGGTACAGCCTCCTGGGAGAGGTTGGGACAGAGGCCTGCGGGTGGGGGACCACCGGTGTGGTTGCCGGTGGGGGCGGCGGCCCGCGACGACCATCGCCTTGTTGGGTACGCGACAACAAGGTGCTTTCGGAATCCTGACTTCCGCGTTACTGAAGGACGGGAAGGGCTTACTGATCATTGGGGGCCGGATGGCCGGAAGTTGGGGTTCGGTTGACCTGAAGCCCGTGCGGAGCGTGACTCAATGCGCGTTGATCGGGGCGTACCGAGCTGTCATGAGGGTCCGAACCGCGGCTGGATCAGCGGGGCTTGAGGCCGTGCAGCATGAGGTGGATGTGCTGGTCCAGGCCGGCCAGGACCGCCTCCGGCTGGAGGGTGCCGTTGGTGGCCAGTGAGGCCAGGCCGTGGATGCCGGCCGCGGCCGCGAGGGTGACGGCCTCCGGGTCGCCCTGGACGATCTCGCCGCGTCGCTGGGCGTCGGCGACCAGCAGGACGAAGCAGCCCAGGGAGTGTTCGGCGGCGGCGGCCAGTTCGGTGTCGATGTCCGGGTCGTGCTTGCGGGAGTACATCAGCTCCAGCAGCTCGGGGTTGCCGACGGCGAAGCTGACGTAGGTGCGGGCGAGCGCGGTGATGCGTCGTTCGAGGGCGGCGTCGGGGAGGTCCGCCGAGTCCAGGGCCTGGTTCAGGCGCTCGAACCCGTTGAGCGCGAGCGCGTCCAGCAGGGCCTGCTTGTCCTTGAAGTGCCGGCCGGGGGCGGCATGGCTCACCCCGGTGTCGCGGGCCAGTTCGCGCAGGGACAGCGCGGTGGTGCCCTTCTCCCGCAGGGTGCGCTCGGCTCCGGCGAGCAGGGCGGCGCGCA
The DNA here is from genome assembly GCF_042721035.1 of Streptomyces sp. NPDC058464. Lineage (NCBI taxonomy): Bacteria > Bacillati > Actinomycetota > Actinomycetes > Kitasatosporales > Streptomycetaceae > Streptomyces > Streptomyces sp. NPDC058464. The sequence continues at coordinate 117,602 of NZ_JBHXMA010000033.1, read as the reverse complement.
GGTCTCCGTGGTGGTAGGGGCGGCTTTGCGACATGGCGGCCATCGTATCCCGATGTAGTCGCTGTCAGCTTTGTGGTCGGCGTCAGCTTTGTTGTCGGCGTCAGCTTTGTCGCCGCCCCCCCCCTTGTTGTCGTTGACATCATTGTTGTCGACGCCTACATTGGCGGGCATGGCTGAGAAGAATGGCAAATGGAACGCTTCCGACCTCCCCGGTCTCGCCGGCCGTACGGCCGTGGTCACCGGCGCCAACAGCGGCCTCGGCTTCACGGCCGCGGACGCGCTGGCCCGGGCGGGTGCGCATGTGGTGTTCGCGGTGCGGGACCCGGAGCGCGGGCGGGCGGCCGCGGCCCGGGTGGACGGCAGCACCGAGGTCCGCCGCCTGGACCTGGCGGACCTGTCCTCGGTACGGGAGTTCGCCGCGGGCTGGGACCGGCCGCTGGACCTCCTGGTCAACAACGCGGGCGTGATGATGCTCCCGGAGTCGCGCACCAAGGACGGCTTCGAGATGCAGTTCGGCACCAACCACCTGGGGCACTTCGCGCTGACGAACCTGCTGCTGCCGTATGTCACGGACCGCGTGGTGACGGTCTCCTCGGGTCTGCACCGGGGCGGCGACGGAGTGATCCACTTCGACAACGTGAACCTGGAGGGCAACTACAACCCGACCCGCGCCTACGCCCAGTCCAAGCTGGCGAACCTGCTGTTCGTGCTGGAACTCCAGCGCCGGCTGGCGGAGGCCGGCTCCCGCGTCCGCGCCCTCGCCGCCCACCCCGGCTACGCGGCCACCAACCTGCAGAGCCACACCGCCAACCCGCTGGCCCGCCTGGGCATGCGGCTCGGCAACCGCCTGGTCGCCCAGGACGACCGCGCGGGCACCCTGCCCACGCTGTACGCGGCGACCCAGGACCTGCCCGGCGCGAGCTATGTCGGCCCCGACGGCCTGGGAGAGATGCGGGGAGCGCCGGCCCTGGTCGGCCGCAGCGCGGCGGCGAGCGACCCGGCGGCGGCCCGCAGACTGTGGACGCTCTCGGAGGAGATGACCGGCGTGACGTGGGAGCTCGGGGTGGGGGCCGTGTGACCGCCCAGTTACTGGACGCCCGGCTGACCCGTCGCGGCACCCGGATACGGTGATGCGCACACGACGGATACAACGGATACGACGGTTCTCCGGGAGGTGGCCGGATGAGCGGCGGCGCCGTGGACTTCACGCTCGACGGGCGTACGGCCCTGGTGACCGGCTCCGTGCGGGGGCTGGGCCTGGAGATGGCGCGGGGGCTGGCGGGCGCCGGTGCGCGGGTGGTCCTCAACGGCCGGGACGCGGCGACGCTGGCGGAGGTGACGGCGGGCCTGCGTGAGGACGACGGCCTGGACGTGACGGGCGCCGCCTTCGACGTCACCGACCGGGAGGCGGCCGAGGAGGCGGTGACCGCCCTCGGCGCGATCGACATCCTTGTCAACAACGTGGGCCACCGCGACCGCAGGGGCGTCGAGGAGATGGCCCCGGACGAGCTGTCCGCGCTGCTCGACGTCCACCTGACGTCGGCGTACGCGCTGAGCCAGACGGTCGCCCGGGGGCTGGCCGCGCGGGGCACGCCGGGCCGCATCATCAACGTCTCGTCCGTCGTCGGCCAGCTCGGCCGCATCGGCGATGTCGCCTACGCCACGGCGAAGGCGGGCCTCGACGGCCTGACCCGGGCGCTGGCGGCCGACCTGGGCCCCAGCGGCACCACGGTCAACTCGGTGGCCCCGGGCACCTTCGCCACGGAGGTCAACGCGGAGCTCGCCGAGGACCCGGAGTGGGGCAGATGGCTGCGCACCCGGACGGCACTGGGGCGCTGGGGACGCCCGCCGGAGATCGCGGGCATCGTCGTGTTCCTGGCGAGCGACGCCGCGTCCTTCATCACGGGGCAGACGATCGCGGTGGACGGCGGGATGACGACGACGTTCTGAGCGCCGTGAGTCCCAGGGGCTGTCCGAGGCGAGATACGTGTGCGTTCTGGCCAACCGGACCGTGGCCGCCCGGAACGTGATTCCCGAGCCCAGCGCACCCAGCGCACCCAGCGCGCCAAGGTCATGGGACTGCGCCCGGAACTCCTGCAACGGCTTCGCCGTGTGCTGCCCCACCCCGCGCAGCCCCGAAGCCGCCTTGGGCATCGACGCGGCTTCCTTCGTCAGGTCCGTCACGGCATCCCCCGTACCTCACTCTGTGTGCATGCCAACCTCAGGACACCATGGAGAGCGGGTGGGCTGGAGGTATTGCGGGCGTCAAGCGCGAGTAAAGATCGCTGGAGGGGGTGTCGATGCCCCGACCGGGGGGTCTCCTCCCTGCGGCGCGGCCGGTCGGCCACGAGGGCGGTTCCCGGAAAAATCTCAGTGAAGTCGGGAACCGTTTCTCACCTTTGTGGGGGACAGTGGGCGCTGATGAAGCGCACCTCACGTATCTCTGCCACCTCGCGCCGCGTCGCGCTCTGCGCCGTCGTCGTGCTGGCCGCCACCTCGGCCTCCGTCGCGGCCGCGGACGAGGCCGCCGACGAGGCGGCGGGGCCGTTCGGGGTGACCGCGGTGGTCGGGGCCACGGCGGAGAGCGCGAGGGTCGGGGCGCTGTTCGCCGCCGACAAGGCCGGGAGCCTGTCCGGCAACCACTTCTGCACCGCCTCCGTCGTGCACAGCCCGCAGCGGGACCTGATCGTCAGCGCCGCGCACTGCGTCGACGGGGACGACGACCCCTCGGGGCTGGTGTTCGTGCCGGGATACCGGGACGGGCAGGCGCCGTACGGGGTGTGGAAGGTCGGGAAGCGGTACCTGCCCGACGGGTGGGCCCACGGGCAGAGCGAGGACAGTGACGTCGCCTTCGCCGTCGTGGAGGAGCTGGACGGCAAACGGGTCGAGGACGTGACCGGGAGCAACCGGTTCGCCGCCGGGGTGGCCACCGGCGCCACCGCCGTCACCGTCACCGGGTACCCGAACTCCCGTGAGGTGCCCATCAGCTGCACCAACCGGCCCGCCGCCCACAGCGCCACCCAACAGCGCATCGACTGCCCCGAGTTCACGGGGGGTACGAGTGGGAGTCCGTGGGTGAACGGGGACCACGAGGTGGTCGGGGTGCTCGGCGGGCACGAGCAGGGGGGCGCCACCGCCGACACGTCCTACAGCGTCGTGCTCGGCACCGAGGCCGCCGAGTTGTACAAGGACGCCACCGGGGGCTGAGACGCCGGGGCCACGGTACGGCGGGCTGAAACGGCGTCATGTGCGCCGTCTTCCTGTGAAATAGCGCCACTCTCGGCCGAAATGGCTTAGAGCAGCCCTGACATGGGGGAGGGTTGGGGCGTGCGGAAAGTATGGGTGATCGGTGGGGCGGCGACGGCGCTCGGCGTGAGCTTCGTCATGCTGCTCGTCATCGGCGTGTACGTCGTCGCCGGGAACCTTCTCAACGGGGTCGGCGGCGCCGGCAAGACCTTGGCCAAGGGTGCCGTACCGGCCGCGTACCAGACGCTCGTGCAGAAGTGGGGCAACCTCTGCTCCGCCATCAACCCCGCCCTGCTCGCCGCGCAGCTCTACCAGGAGAGCGGGTTCAACCCGAGGGCGCAGAGCGCGGCGGCCGCGCAGGGGATAGCTCAGTTCATCCCCGGCACCTGGGCCACCCACGGCATCGACGGCGACGGCGACGGCGACCGGGACGTCTGGGACCCGAACGACGCGATCCCGTCGGCCGCCTCCTACGACTGCCAGCTGGCCTCCTACGTGAAGGACGTGCCCGGCAACGTCTCCGACAACATGCTCGCCGCCTACAACGCGGGGGCGTACGCGGTCATCAAGTACAAGGGTGTGCCGCCGTACAAGGAGACCCAGAACTACGTCAAGACGATCACCACCCTGGAGGAGAGCTTCGCCGCGCCCGTCAGCCGGCTCTCCCCGACCAAGCAGGCCGCCGGGGCCATCAACTACGCCCAGAAGAAGCTCGGCACCCCCTATCTCTGGGGCGGCAACGGCACGGCCCAGGACGGCGGCCGCTTCGACTGCTCCGGGCTGACCAAGGCGGCGTACGCGAGCGTCGGGATCACGCTGCCGCGGGTCGCCAACGACCAGTACAACGCGGGCCCGCATCCCGCGCGCAACGAACTGCTTCCCGGGGATCTCGTCTTCTTCTCCACCGACCTCTCGAACTCCCGCGCCATCCACCACGTGGGGATCTACGTCGGCGGCGGCTACATGATCGACGCGCCCTACACCGGGGCCGTGATCCGGTTCGACCCCATCGACTCGGCCGACTACTTCGGGGCCACCCGGGTCACCGAGGATGGCGCGAAAGCGCTCCCCACGGCGGTGTGAACGGAGCGTATAACCCACCCCCTGAGCTGGGGGTTTCTGTCTCTCTTCGATAACGTCTGCGTGATCATTCGGTGGAACCTGGAACGTAGTGGTGTGGGCCGTGCGTTCCTGTTGACGTAGCCGACCACGGGGGTGGCAGCGAGCGACGCACACCAGGTGCGTCCCGGACGACGAGAAGGGGCCGCAGCGCGATGGCTGTAATCGCCGAATCCGGATCGAACCCCGACGTCGACCTGCTCTACGACATCAACGGCCTGGCCAAGGACGCACCGCACTGGTTCGACCGGGCCATGGAGTTCGTCGGGGAGTACGGGCTGCTGGTCGCGATGGTGCTGCTGGTGGTGTGGTGCTGGTGGTCCGTGCGGCGCCGGGGGGCCGAGGACGTGCCGTCCACCATGGCCGCGCTGGTGTGGGCGCCGCTCGCCGCCGCGCTCGCCGTCCTCGTGAACGTTCCCATCCGCGGCTTCGTCGAGCGGCCCCGGCCGTTCCTCACCCACCAGGGGCTCGACGTCCTGATCTCCGGCAAGACCGACTACTCCTTCGTGAGCGACCACGCGACGATCACCATGGCGCTGGGGGTCGGGCTGTTCATCGCCAACCGGAGGTTCGGGGTGGCGGGGATAGGGCTGGCGCTGGTGGAGGGGTTCTGCCGGGTGTACATGGGGGTGCACTACCCGACGGACGTCGTGGGCGGGTTCGCCCTGGGTACGGCCGTCGTCCTGCTCCTGTCCCCGCTGGCGACCGCCTTGCTGACGCCGGTGATGAAGGCGGTGGAGGGGTCGGCGCGGGTGGGGTGGATCGTGCGGCGGCGGTCGGCGGCGGTGGGGCTGGTGCCGGGGGGCCGTACGTCGGTGGAGTCCGAGGAACGGGATCTGGCGGCGTAGGAGGGGCTGAGGGCAGGGGGTTTCACTCGCCCGCGTTGGCGGGGTGCCTCCCCCAGCCTTCGGCCGGGGGGACCCCCAGCGCCCACCCGTGCCGCCCTGCGGCACGCCTGCCCGCAGCTGAGTGCCCCTTTAGGGGCGCGGGGAACTGCGCGATCAGCCCCCACGCGCCCGCGGGCGACAACGCGGCTCTACAACCCCTGCGCGTAAGAGAAGAACCTCTCCGGGTCGTACTGCTTCTTCACCTGGGTCAGCTTTGTCGCGGCGTCGCCGTAGTACGCCTTCTTCCAGTCCGTCAGCGTCGGGTCCGTGTAGTTCTGGTAGGCCGCGCCGGAGGCGTACGGCTTCATCGCGGTGTGCGCCGCGTTCAGCCAGGACTGGCCCGTGCTGCCGGAGGACCCGGCGCCCCAGGACACGATGTACTGCGCCAGCATCCGCGACCGCCGGTGCACGAACGCCGTCGCCGTCGGCGAGACCCGGTTCACCGCCCCGCCCAGCGCCGTGAACGCGATGCTGCCCGCACCGCCCCGGACGGCGGCGATCTGGTTCAGGGCCGTCTGGACGCCGGCCGCGGAGAGCGAGCGGTCGAAGAAGTCGGAGCGGGCCGTGTACGTCTCGCGGCCGAGCCTGCCCTGCGGGGAGCGGCCGGGGGTGGAGCCGGGCAGGTGGCACTGGGGCTCGGTGGAGAAGGAGGAGCAGCCGGCGTAGATCTCCATCGCCTCCTCGTAGCCGTGGCGGCGCAGAGAGACGGAGGAGGCGTTGGCGCCTGCCTGGTGGGCGAGGGTGTCGACCGCGTTCTGGAGCTCGCCGTACGTGCCCATCGAGAAGCAGGCGACCGAGACGCGCGGGCCGCTGCCCGAGTTCTCCAGGTGCAGGGACGACCAGATCTCGTCCGGCTGGGACGGGCCCCACTCCTGCCAGGCCTTGAAGACCTGCGCGGCCTTCGCCCACGGCCAGGTCAGGTACGCCGTCACGCCCTGCGGGGTCGGGTGGGTGCGGAACTGCAGCTCCGTGACGACGCCGAAGTTGCCGTTGCCGGCGCCGCGCAGCGCCCAGAAGAGGTCCTTGTTCGTCGTCGCGTTGGCGGTCACCTGTGTGCCGTCCGCCGTGATCAGCGTCGCCTGGGTGAGGCTGTCGCAGGTCAGGCCGTATGCGCGGGACGCGACCCCGTGGCCGCCGCCGAGGACCAGGCCGGAGACGCCGACGGTGGGGCAGGAACCCGCGGGGATGGTCACGCCCTTGGCCGCCAGGCCCCGGTAGACGTCGATCAGCTTGGAGCCGGCGCCGACGACCGCCGTACCGCCGCTGACGCGGATGCGGTTCAGTCTGGAGACGTCCAGTACGAGGCGGCCGTTCCCGGAGGAGTAGCCGGCGTAGGAGTGGCCGCCGTTGCGGATCGAGACCTTCAGCGCGTGCGCCTGGGCGTACGACAGCGTCGTGCGGATGTCGTCGGCGTGGGCCACGTAGGCGACCGCGGCGGGCTTCAGGCCGTCGAAGCGGGTGTTGTAGAGCTGGTGGGCCGTCGTCCAGGAGGCCTCGCCGGGGCGGACCAGGGTGCCGTCCAAGGCGTGCGCGAGGGCCGTCCAGTTGGCCGCGGCCGCTGCGCTGGTGGTCTTCAGCGCCGTACGAGAGGATGTGGTCGCGAGTGGCGTACCGGTCGTGTGGGACGCGGTAGTGCCGCCGAAGCTGCACCCCGTCAGTGCGGTCGCCGCGAGGGCGGCCGCCCCGCCAGATATGAAGGTACGCCGTTCCATGCCCGTGCCTTTCGCGTCGGCTTTCGTGGGACGAGACGGCGTCCGTCGCACACGGGTTCCCGTGCGCGCTGTAACGAACGCTGTGACGTCGTAACGACTGCGATGGCGAACGGCGAAGAAATGTTCGTGTAACCCGCCCGTTGGAACCGGCATGTGCCCTCACCGTGAGCGTTCCGTGACCTAACCGGGTCGACGGCAGGGGTTCACCCTCCGTTCACCTATGGCCATCGGCGGCTTCACCTGTTCTGCCTAATTTCGGCCGTACCGGGTGCGGTGAGCGGTCGTTAATGCGCAGTGCAGGAGGCCCTCGCCCACCACTTACTTCGCACGCCGCCGAAGGTGGCGACTCTGGAAGGAACTCCCGAAAGTGAAGCTTCAGCGCAAGAACCGGCTGCGCGCCCTGTCTCTCGGTGCTGTCGCCGTCTCCGGCGCCCTGGCCCTCACGGCGTGCGGCTCGGACGACAACGGTGGCAGCAGCGGTTCGAGCACGTCTTCGGCCTCCGCCAACGCCAGCTCCATCAAGTGTGATGACGCCAAGGGTCAGCTGCTTGCCGACGGCTCCTCCGCGCAGAAGAACGCGATCGACGCCTGGGTGAAGAACTTCTCGCAGGCCTGTGGCGTGCAGATCAACTACAAGGGCTCCGGCTCCGGCGCCGGTGTGACCGCCTTCACGCAGGGCCAGGTCGCCTTCGCCGGTTCCGACTCCGCGCTCAAGCCGGAAGAGGTCACCGCCTCCAAGAAGGTCTGCTCCGGCGGCCAGGGCATCGACCTCCCGATGGTCGGCGGCCCGATCGCCCTCGGCTACAACGTCCCGGGTGTCGACAGCCTGGTCCTGGACGCTCCGACGATCGCCAAGATCTTCGACAGCAAGATCACCAAGTGGAACGACGCGGCGATCAAGAAGCTGAACCCCGACGCGAAGCTCCCCGACCTCAAGATCCAGGCGTTCCACCGCTCGGACGAGTCGGGTACGACGGACAACTTCACCAAGTACCTGATCGCCGCCACCCCGTCCAACTGGAAGTACTCCGGTGGTAAGGCCTGGCAGGCCAAGGGCGGCCAGTCCGCTCCGCAGTCCGCGGGTGTCGCCCAGCAGGTCAAGCAGACCTCCGGCGCCATCGGCTACTTCGAGCTCTCCTACGTCTCGGACGGCATCAAGGCCGTCTCGATCGACACGGGTGCCAGCGCGCCGGTCGCCCCGTCCACCGAGTCCGCCACCGCCGACATCGCGGCCGCCAAGGTCGTCGGCACCGGCAAGGACCTGTCGCTGCAGCTCGACTACAACACCAAGGCCGAGGGCGCGTACCCGATGACCCTGGTGACCTACGAGATCGTCTGCGACAAGGGCAACAAGGCCGACACCCTCACGGCGACCAAGGCGTTCCTGCGCTACATCGCCTCCGAGGACGGCCAGAAGATCCTCTCCACGATCGACTACGCCCCCGTCCCCGACGACATCATCGCGAAGGTCCGCACCACCATCGAGGGCCTGAGCTAAAGATCCGAGAGTGCGGCCGAGTTCCACACGGAACCCGGCCGCACCGTCCGGTGCACCGCCGCCCGGAGCCGTACGCCCTTACGTGCGGGGCATACGGCTCCTCCGAGCCGCCCCCAGGTGGCTCCGCAGACCGGAGAACCCGATGGACATAACGACGCAGACAACAGACGCATCTCCCCCTACGCCCCCACGGCCTTCCGCGGTCGAGCAGAAGCGCGACGCCCGCGGTGCCACCCGGGTCGGTGACCGAGTCTTCCTCGGTCTCTCCCGCGGTTCCGGCATCCTGCTCCTGGTGATCATGGCCGCGATCGCGGTCTTCCTCACCTACCGGGCCGCCCTCGCGATCAACCGCGACCACGGCAACTTCCTCACCACCTTCGAGTGGAACACCAACCTCATCCCGCCGACCTTCGGCATCGCGGTCCTCGCCTTCGGCACGATCGTCTCCTCGATCATCGCCATGGCCCTCGCGGTCCCGATCGCGGTCGCGATCGCGCTGTTCATCACGCACTACGCGCCGCGCCGCCTGGCCGGTCCCGTCGCGTTCGTGATCGACCTGCTCGCCGCCGTGCCGTCCATCGTGTACGGCCTGTGGGGCGCGCTGATCCTCGTACCGCACATGACCGGCCTGTTCAGCTGGCTGAACGACTACTTCGGCTGGACCGGGATCTTCTCCTGGGACGGCGGCGCCCCGCGCACGATCCTGACCGTCTCGATCCTGCTCGCGATCATGATCCTGCCGATCATCACCAATGTGAGCCGCGAGGTCTTCCGTCAGGTCCCGCAGATGCACGAAGAGGCCGCCCTGGCCCTCGGCGCCACCCGCTGGGAGGTCGTCCGCATGTCGGTGCTGCCCTTCGGGCGCTCCGGCGTGATCTCCGCCTCGATGCTCGGCCTCGGCCGCGCGCTCGGCGAGACGATGGCCGTCGCCACCGTGCTCTCCCCGGACTTCGACATCCACGCCAGCCTGCTCAACCCGGGCGGCGGCACCTTCGCCCAGAACATCGCCAGCAAGTTCGGCGAGGCGACCGAGGACGGCCGTGACGCGCTCATCGCCTCCGGTCTGGTCCTCTTCGTCATCACCCTGGTGGTCAACGGCGCGGCCCGCATCATCATCCAGCGCCGCGCAGAGTACTCGGGGGCCAACGCATGAGCACCGCAGCAGTCAGCACCCTGCGCGGTGCCACCCTCCCCAAGTGGTCCTCCTACGCCATCGTCGCCGGGGCCATCGTCCTCGGCGTGGTCATCGGCCTGGTCGGCGGACTGGACAGCAAGGTCCAGTGGGGCCTGATCGCCGGTGTCCTCTACGTCCTCGGCACCTATGTCATCGCCGCCCGGGTGGAGGGCCGCCGGCAGGCCAAGGACCGGGTCGCGACCTCCCTGGTCTGGGTCGCCTTCGTCATCGCCGTGGTCCCGCTGGTCTCCCTGATCTGGGTGACCGTCTCGCGCGGTGTGAAGGTCCTGGACCCCTACTTCCTCAGCCACTCCATGGGCGTGGTCGCCAACGCCGACGCCGGTGGTGGTGCCTACGCGGCCATCATCGGCTCCCTGGAGCAGGTCGGTCTCGCCACCCTCATCGGTGCGCCGATCGGCATCCTCACCGCGGTCTACCTCGTCGAGTACGGACGCGGTCGCCTCGCGAAGGCCGTCACCTTCTTCGTGGACGTGATGACCGGTATCCCGTCGATCGTCGCGGGTCTGTTCATCCTCAGCATCATGCTGATCTTCGACATGCAGCCCTTCGGCTTCGCCGGATCGCTGGCCCTGGCCATCCTGATGATGCCGGTGGTCGTGCGCTCCACCGAGGAGATGCTCAAGCTCGTCCCGAACGAGCTGCGCGAGGCGTCCCTGGCGCTCGGCGTGCCCAAGTGGCGCACCATCCTGAAGGTGGTCCTGCCGACTTCTATCGGCGGTATCACGACCGGTGTCATGCTGGCCATCGCCCGTATCGCGGGTGAGACCGCGCCGGTGCTGCTGCTGGTGTTCGGCAACCCGTTCATCAACAACAACCCCTTCGAGGGTGCGCAGTCGTCGCTGCCGCTGTTCATCTACCAGCAGTACGCGGACAGCGCCGGCGCCAACGCGGCGTACGACCGTGCCTGGGCGGCCTCGCTCACGCTGATCGCCTTCGTGATGATCCTGAACCTGGTGGCTCGCGGCATCGCCCGCTGGAAGGCCCCCAAGACCGGTCGCTGACCGGCCGACAGCGACCGACTCCCTGGAAGTGAAGAAGTAATGTCCAAGCGAATCGACGTAAGCGGGCTCACCGCCTACTACGGCTCCCACAAGGCCATCGAAGACATCTCGATGAACATCGAGCCGCGCACCGTCACGGCGTTCATCGGCCCCTCCGGCTGCGGCAAGTCGACGTTCCTGCGCACGCTCAACCGCATGCACGAGGTCACCCCCGGCGGCCGCGTCGAGGGCAAGGTCCTCCTCGACGACGAGAACCTGTACGGCGCCAACATCGACCCGGTGGCGGTGCGCCGCGAGGTCGGCATGGTGTTCCAGCGCCCCAACCCCTTCCCCACGATGTCGATCTTCGACAACGTGGCCGCTGGTCTGAAGCTGAACGGCAACTTCAAGAAGAGCGAGCTCGGCGACGTCGTCGAGAAGTCGCTCAAGGGCGCGAACCTCTGGAACGAGGTCAAGGACCGCCTGAACAAGCCGGGTTCCGGCCTCTCCGGTGGTCAGCAGCAGCGTCTGTGCATCGCCCGCGCGATCGCGGTCGAGCCGAAGGTGCTGCTCATGGACGAGCCCTGCTCGGCCCTGGACCCGATCTCGACCCTCGCCATCGAGGACCTGATCGGTGAGCTGAAGGAGCGCTTCACGATCGTCATCGTGACGCACAACATGCAGCAGGCGGCGCGGGTCTCCGACCGTACGGCGTTCTTCAACCTGGCCGCCGTCGGGCAGCCCGGCAAGCTGATCGAGATCGACGACACGGAGCGCATCTTCTCCAACCCGTCGGTCCAGGCCACGGAGGACTACATCTCCGGCCGCTTCGGCTGAGCCGGACCTGACCCCTCGCGGTGCTGCATGGCGGTGCCACCGCGAGGACGCAAAAGGGCCCGCCCCTGGCTCCCGGGGGCGGGCCCGTCTGCGTGCAGCGCCGCTGCACGAGCCCCGTAAGGGGCGCGGGGAACTGCGCGACAAGCCACCGCGCACCCGCGGCCGACACTGAACGGAATGGCGGTCCGAGGGGGCCGCGATCCGCCGTCGGTCGCGTTGCGCAGCGTCGTGGCTGGTCGCGCAGTTCCCCGCGCCCCTTGGGGGGCGCGTTCGGCAGCCGCGCATCAAGCGCAGCCCCCCGCCCGCCGAGGCGTTCGACCTCGCCCCTCTGCCGACCGAGTCGGGTGGGTGGGTCAAGGGGCTACAGGAACGCCAGGTCCACGACGCCGAAGGCCGCGGCGGCGACCAGTGCTGCCGCCGGCATCGTGATGAACCAGCCCAGGACGATGTTCTTGGCCACGCCCCAGCGGACCGCGTTCACGCGCTTCGTCGCGCCGACGCCCATGATGGCCGAGGTGATGACGTGGGTGGTGGAGATGGGCGCCTTGAAGAGGAACGCCGTGGTGAACATGATCGACGCACCCGTCGCCTCGGCGGCGAACCCCTGCGGCGGGTCCAGCTCGATGATCTTCCGGCCCAGCGTGCGCATGATGCGCCAGCCGCCGGCGTAGGTGCCGAGGGAGAGCATGACGGCACAGACGATCTTGACCCAGACCGGGATCCCGTCGCCGTACGTCGCGTGGCCGGAAATCACCAGCGCCATGACGACGACGCCCATCGTCTTCTGGGCGTCCTGGAGGCCGTGTCCGAGGGCCATGCCGGCCGCGGAGACGGTCTGGGCGATACGGAAGCCGCGCTTCGCCTTGTGCGGGTTGGCGCGGCGGAAGATCCACATGATGGCCGTCATGACCAGGTAGCCGAGGATCAGGCCGACCATCGGCGACAGGAACATCGGGATGATGACCTTGTCGACGACGCCGTTCCAGAGGACCTCCGTGCCGCCGGCCAGGGCCGCGCCCACCAGACCGCCGAACAGGGCGTGGGAAGAGGAGGACGGCAGGCCGAAGTACCAGGTGACGAGGTTCCAGACGATCGCGCCGACCAGCGCCGCGAAGAGGATGCCCATGCCCTTGGAGCCCTCGGGCGTCTCGATCAGGCCCTCGCTGACGGTCTTGGCGACCCCGGTGCCGAAGAACGCGCCGGCCAGGTTCATCACCGCGGCCATGGCGAGCGCCGCCCGCGGGGTCAGGGCCCGGGTCGAGACCGACGTGGCGATCGCGTTCGCCGAGTCGTGGAAACCGTTCGTGTACGTGAAGAAGAGCGCGACCAGGATGGTCACGACGAGCGCGAAGGTGTCCATCGACGGCTCAGGACTCCTTGACGGCGATGGTCTCCACCGTGTTCGCCACGTGCTCGAACGCGTCCGCCGCCTCTTCCAGGACGTCCACGATCTGCTTGAGCTTCAGCACCTCGATCGCGTCGTACTTGCCGTTGAAGAGGTGGGCGAGAAGCCTGCGGTGGATCTGGTCCGCCTGGTTCTCCAGGCGGTTCACCTCGATCCAGTACTCGGTGAGGTTCTCCAGCGTGCGCAGGTGCGGCATCGCCTCGGCCGTCAGGTCGGCGGCCCGCGCCAGCACCTCGATCTGCTGCTCGACGCCCTTGGGCAGTTCCTCGATGTTGTAGAGGACGACCAGGTCGACGGCCTCCTCCATGAAGTCCATGATGTCGTCGAGGGAGGACGCGAGGGTGTAGATGTCCTCGCGGTCGAAGGGCGTGATGAACGAGGAGTTCAGCTGGTGGAAGATCGCGTGCGTGGCGTCGTCACCTGCGTGTTCCGCTGCCCGCATACGCTCTGCGATCTCGGCCCGGGCAGACGCGTCCGCCCCGAGCAGTTCCATCAGGAGTTTCGAGCCCGTGACGATGTTGTCCGCGGAGGCGGCGAACATGTCGTAGAAGCTCGTCTCCCTGGGGGTCAGACGAAAGCGCACTTGGGGTCCTCGGTATGCATGGGTTTCGGTCAGGCTGATGCTAAGCGCATCATCCGGCCACGGCTAATGGGCCGCCCTCCAGTTTCGCCCATCGGGCTTGGTGATCAGCACGGGGGCGTCCCGAGGGCCCTATACCCAGCAAAGTTCGTTACCATATACCCACCAGGGGTATATGTCTCGACAATGCGGAGGACGCGATGACGACCACCGAGGCCGGCGCCACCAAGCCCTCCGGAAGCGGAGCGCCGGCGACCACGCACGGCTACCACAAGCAGAAGGACGAGCACCTCAAACGGCTGCGCCGGATCGAGGGCCAGATCCGGGGTCTGCAGCGGATGGTCGACGAGGACACCTACTGCATCGACATACTCACCCAGGTCTCCGCCTCCACCAAGGCGCTCCAGTCGTTCGCCCTGCAACTCCTCGAGGAGCACCTGCGGCACTGCGTCGCCGATGCGGCCGTCAAGGGCGGGTCGGAGATCGACGCGAAGGTCGAGGAGGCCACTCAGGCCATCGCCCGCCTGCTGCGCACCTGAGGGGAGAGGGGGAGCCGGCCGGTGCTGGCCGGAATCAGCAGGCCTCGCGCTCCTCGGCCACGCGCAGCACCTCGTCGATACTCTCCAGGCTGAGCCGGTCCTCGGCGGCCGACGCCGCGATGATCAGTTCTCCGCACAGCTCGATCTCGGCGAGGGCCACGTGGTCCTGAACTGCCGTACCGCCGACCGGAGCCACGTGCATCACCTCTTCTCTGCCGTCACCGACTCTCTAGAGTAGGCAGCGGTCTACACAACGCGCATGGCACGGACGGGCTAGTTCACAGGTTGTACAGAGCCGTTCCCTGACTAGTGCGTCGGCTGGTTTTCGGCGATCCGGCCCGCGTAGATGTCCTCGGAACGTGGCAGCTTCACGTCGACCGGCGTGCCGAAACCGTACAGCAGGGTCGTCGAGGCGACCGCGACGGTGCCCTTGCCGCCGTCGTTGACGAAGCTGAACCGCTGCCGCAGTTTCCGGATCCGGCCCTGGTCGTCCAGGTACACGTCGAACGGGACCTCGGCGGTGGCGAACCCTTTCGCCGCGGCCGCCAGGGAGGGCCTGCTGCCGGCCGACGCCGAGCGGGCGGCGGCCGCGAGGTCGGCGGTGCCCCGGTAGTGCCGGACCTCGGTCCCGGCGAGCTCGGTCTCGCCCAGGTACGTCGCCGTCCGGGTGCCGCGCAGCAACTCGGCCGCCGCGAAGGGGTCCGTGGCGCCGCCGGTGACCAGGTTGCCGTCGGAGAGGGTCGCGGTCTCCACGCGGACCCACTTGTCGGCGGGCACCCCCGCGCCCCGGTTCTTCATGAACAGCGCGCCCGGGGCGAGGAGTTCGGTGATCGGGCGGTGCTCGGAGGTGCCGGCGGGGTCCTGCGGGAGGACGACCGTGAGCCTGCCGAACTGCTTGTCGTAGTCGTAGACGCCCTTGCCGCGGATGGTGACCCGGGTGCCGCCGGTGGCCATCTCCATCGAGGTCGTCGCCCGGGAGGTGCGGGTGGCGCGCAGGGTGTCCGCCGTGCGCTTGAGGAGGGAGACCGGGTTGTCGCCGGGGGTGCCGCCGACGCCCTCGGCCGTGGCGCCGCCGCAGGCGGTGGCGCAGGCGCCGAGGCCGACCACGAGCCCTACGGTGACGGCCGTCTTTCCAGCGCGCCAGTGCTGCCGCCGATCCATCGCCTGCCTACCCCCAGCCGGTACGTCCGTCACGGGCCCCCTGTCGTTCCGCTTAACGAGGGGTGGGAGGGGCCGTCACGCATACCAGTGCTTTACCGAGCATGGGTAACGTTGTCGGTGTGGCGCAGGAGGACGGTTCCGGGCGGGCCCTGCAGAGGGCGGAACACGATGCGGGCACGGTTGAACAGGGGCGGTTCTGTTTCGCCAGGTGCACGTGTGGGTGGCGGGGGCCGGCGAGGAGGGCGAGAAGCCTTGCGCGTTCCGATGCGGAAGGGCACTTGGCCGGAGGGTGAGTTCGGTCGTTCGGTGGCTGCGGGCCGGTGGGGGCTTGTCGCGCAGTTCCCCGCGCCCCTTTAGGTCGGCTGTTCTCGCGTCGGCTGTGGGGTGCCGTTGGTCGCGCCCGCGCGGCGGCAGCCGCATATCGATACAGCCCCGCGCCCCTGAAGGGGCGCTGCACGAGTGCCCCTTCAGGGGCGCGGGGAACTGCGCGATCAGCCACAACGCACCCGCGGCCGTTCACGGCCCCGCGCCCCTGAAAGACCGAAGACAGGGGCGCGCTCTTCTACTGCGTGTTGTGGAGTGAGGTCAGGAGTTCGTCCACCAGCTCGGCGTCTCTCGGCTGGGTCAGGCGGTGGCGGGCCTCTGCCGGGCGCAGCCACAGGATCCTGTCCACCTCGTGGTTCGGGGTGAAGTGGCCCTCTCCCGCTTCGCCGGCCCAGTAACGGACGTCCTTGGGGCGGCCGTTGGCGTAGTAGTGGGCGGTGGAGAGTTCGGCGCCGAGGGTGGCCGTGTAGCCGGTCTCCTCGGTCACCTCGCGCAGTGCGGCCGTGCCCGCGTCCTCGCCGCGCTTGAGCTTGCCCTTCGGATGGGACCAGTCGTCGTACTTGGGGCGGTGCACGAGACAGATCTCCAGGTCGCCGTCGACCGGCGAGCGGCGCCACAGGACGCAGCCCGCCGCCAGCACCGGGGTGTCGTTCACACGGCCTCCACCCGCTGCTTCTGCCACGCCTGCTGGAACGCGAACCGGGCCGCCTCCACCTCGTGCCGCTGGTCGGCGTGGAGGACACCGAGGGCGTAGGCCGTCGCGGGGGCGATGCGCGGGGTACGGGCCGCCGCCGCGGCCGCGGCAGCCGCTTCCGAGGCGTCACGGTGGCGGTTCAGGGCCTGGCCGGCCGCGAACAGCCGTACGTCCACGGGCGCGCCCTCGCCGCACAGCACCTCGCGGGCGTAGCGGTGCAGGCGCAGCAGGAGGCGGACCTGGTGCCAGGGGCCGTCCTGGGGGTGCGGGGCGGGGTCCGGGGACAGGCCGTGGACCAGGGCCTCCGCGTTGTAGGGGTGGCCCGCGGTGACCAGCGGGAGTGCGGCGATGGCGTCGGTGAGGCGCTCCTCGGCCGCCGCCGCCGGCGGGCGCAGGTCGGCGGTGGGCGCCGCGGCCGTCAGCGGGACCTCGCTGGCCAGTACCGCGACCTTGTCGGCGACCGCGTGGAAGCGGGAGGAGCCGAGCGCCTGGAGGGCGGTGGAGTGGGCCCGGGTGCGGGCGAGGGTGAGCTGGCGGTCCAGCAGGGCACCCGCCTTGGCCGCGCCGACGGTGAGGTTGCCGCGGTCCTGCGGAGTCTCCGAGGTGGCCTGACTGGGCAGGGTCGTCGAGCCGGAGAGGCGGTGCAGCGCCAGCAACAGGCGCTCCAGCCGGGCCTCGTAGGCGTGCTCGAGGCCCAACGTGCCCGACAGCCAGGCCAGTTCGGGGCGGATCTCCTCGGACCAGTCCGCGTCGAGCAGCGGGCGGAAGGTGTGCAGGCTGCCGCTGATGCGCCGGGCCGAGCGGCGCAGGGCGCGGGCCGCGTCGACGGACTCCTCCGTCGCGCTCACCGTCCCGGTTTCCCGGTGCAGGCGCAGCGCGCGGAGGAACTCCGTGGCCTGGGCGCGCAGGTAGCCCGCGAGGGCTTCCCCGGTAACTGCCCGGGCCGTGGGGTCCGTCGGTTCAAGGTGTTGCTGTGCCACGCCGGCGCCTCCGGGCGTCTATGAGCATCTCCTGGATGTTGCGCAGTGGCCGTCCGTCGGCGTCGGTCGCGTGCCGGGTCCATTCGCCGTCCGGGCCCAGGTGCCAGGAGGAAGTGGAGTCGGACATGCCGGATTCGAGGAACCGGTTGAGGGTTGCTCGGTGAGCCGGGTCGGTGACCCGGACCAGGGCCTCTATCCGGCGGTCGAGGTTGCGGTGCATCATGTCGGCGCTGCCGATCCACACCTCGGGCTCGCCGCCGTTGCCGAAGGCGAAGACCCGGGAGTGCTCCAGGAAGCGGCCGAGGACCGAGCGGACCCGGATGTTCTCCGAGAGACCGGCGACACCGGGGCGGATCGCGCAGATGCCGCGCACCCAGATGTCGACGGGTACGCCGGCCATGGACGCCCGGTAGAGGGCGTCGATGATCGCCTCGTCCACCATCGAGTTCGCCTTGATCCGGACGAACGCGGGCCGGCCGGCCCGGTGGTGCTGTATTTCCTTCTCAATGCGCGCGATCAGGCCGTCGCGCAGCGACTTGGGGGCCACCAGCAGGCGGCGGTACGTCTCCCGGCGGGAGTAGCCGGAGAGGCGGTTGAACAGGTCGGACAGGTCCGCGCCGACCTGCGGGTCGGCGGTGAGCAGGCCGAGGTCCTCGTACAGTCTCGCGGTCTTCGGGTGGTAGTTGCCGGTGCCGACGTGGCTGTAGCGCCGTAGCGTCTCGCCCTCCTGGCGGACCACCAGGGACAGCTTGCAGTGGGTCTTCAGGCCGACCAGGCCGTAGACGACGTGGCAGCCGGCCTCTTCCAGCTTGCGCGCCCACTTGATGTTGGCGTGCTCGTCGAAACGGGCCTTGATCTCGACCAGGACGAGGACCTGCTTGCCGGCCTCGGCGGCGTCGATGAGCGCGGTGACGATCGGGGAGTCGCCGGAGGTCCGGTACAGGGTCTGCTTGATCGCGAGGACGTCGGGGTCCTCGGCGGCCTGCTCGACGAAGGCCTGCACGGAGGTGGAGAAGCTGTCGTACGGGTGGTGCAGCAGCACGTCCCGCTCGCGCAGGGCCGCGAAGATGTCGGGCGCCGACGACGACTCGACCTCGGCGAGGTCGCGGTGGGTGCCGGCGATGAACTTGCGGTACTTCAGCTCCGGCCGGTCGAGACCGGAGATGCGGAAGAGGCCGGTGAGGTCGAGCGGGCCGGGCAGCGGGTAGACCTCGGCCTCGCTGACCTTCAGCTCGCGGACCAGCAGGTCGAGGACCTCGCGGTCGATGGACTCCTCGACCTCCAGGCGCACCGGCGGCCCGAAGCGGCGCCGCATGAGCTCCTTCTCCAGGGCCTTGAGGAGGTTCTCGGCGTCGTCCTCCTCGACCTCCAGGTCCTCGTTCCTGGTGAGGCGGAAGGCGTGGTGCTCCACGACCTCCATGCCCGGGAACAGCTCCTCCAGGTGGGCGCCGATGACGTCCTCGATCGGGACGTACCGGCCCGGGGAGCTCTCCAGGAAGCGGGCCAGGGACGGCGGCACCTTGACCCGGGCGAAGTGCTTGTGGCCGCTGACCGGGTTGCGTACGACCACGGCCAGGTTGAGGGAAAGCCCGGAGATGTACGGGAACGGGTGCGCGGGGTCGACCGCCAGCGGGGTCAGGACCGGGAAGATCTGGTGCCGGAAGAGCGTGAAGAGCCGCGCCTGCTCCTTCTCGGTCAGCTCGGCCCAGCGGACCAGATGGATGCCCTCCTCCGCGAGCGCGGGGGCGACGTCCTCGTGGTAGCAGGCCGCGTGCCGGGCCATCAGCTCGCGGGAGCGGGCCCAGATCATCTCCAGCACCTCGCGCGGCTGCAGCCCGGAGGCGGACCGCGTGGCCACACCCGTGGCTATCCGGCGCTTCAGCCCTGCCACCCGGACCATGAAGAACTCGTCCAGGTTGCTCGCGAAGATCGCCAGGAAGTTCGCCCGCTCCAGCAGTGGGGTCTCCGGGTCCTCGGCGAGCTCCAGCACCCGCTCGTTGAACGCGAGCCAGCTGCGCTCCCGGTCCAGGAAGCGTCCCTGCGGCAGCAAGGTACCGTCGACCTGCGACTCCTCGTACGTGTCGAGGTCGGCGTCGATGTCGGGTTCCAGGTCGGAGACCACGGCGGCCACGGTGTGCGGGCGGTGCGCGGCTATGGAGCCCACGGAGGGCTGGGCGTGGTGGACCTCGGCTGCCTGGGCGTTCTGCTGACTCATGACCCCATTCTTCCGCGCCCGGGCCGTGACAGGCGCGTCGGAACGCGCGGGTGGGAGCTGGACGGCCCCGTTTCCCGCGAACCCCTCAAGAGGTGGCGACGGCTCTGGCACGGCGGGCTTCATTGGCTGAGCGTCGCAAGTCCGTCTGAACCAATGGTTACGAAGACATGGCGTATGGGATAGCGGAGGGAGGCTCGCGGACGTCTGTGATCAGGCCCGGGAGGCCTTGGGGATCACGAAAGTGACGATCCCGTACGACCTTCTCACCGGCCCCGTGCGTCTTTCCCCCGTCCGGGGTACGCACGGGACCGACGGTCTCTCAGCGGGTCCGGCGGCGCAAGATGCAGAACGCGCCGACGGTGGCCGCGGCGGCCAGTGCGAGCACCATCGCGGAGTAACCGCAGTCGGCCGCGTACTTCTCGCTGTCGAAGTGGAGGTCGGGGCAGGTCCGCTCGGTCGGCACCTTCGAGAGGTGCAGCCAGAGCAGCCAGCCCACCACGACCAGCAGGAACCCGGCCCAGACGAGCAGCGCCGGGCGGTGCAGCCGGCGCAGCGAGCGGTGGGCGGCCGCGGGGGCGGCCGGGGCGGTGGGCAGGGCGGTCATCAGGCGGTGGTCTTTCCGGTCAGGCGGCGCAGCGCCAGGAAGCAGCCCAGGGTCAGCAGGGCCGTCACGGCGAGGAGCAGGACGGTGGTGGTCAGCTGCAGCGGCCAGTAGTGCGCGGCGGGGTGGTAGTCGCCGTAGGGGACGCCGGCGTGTTTGCCGGTCCGCACCGTCCAGGAGCTGTTGGGGAGGGCGAAGAAGGCCTGTCCGCTGCTGGCCCGCGTCGGCCACAGCCGGGGCAGGAGCAGCTGGACGGCGGCCCAGACCACGCCGGTGAGGAGCAGGCCGAGGCCCAGGGCGGGCAGGGTGCGGCGGGACAGCAGGCCCGTCAGGGCGCCCGCCGCCAGGCCGCACAGGGCCAGGGCGACGAGGGTGGGGCCGTTGGTGTGGAAGGTCCAGGCGTCGTACCACTGCTTGGCGGTGTCGATACGGCCGTTGCCCGCGTCCCAGGCCAGACGGTGCAGCCAGACCAGCAGCCCGGTCCCGGCGGCGACGGCCGCGGCCGGTACCGCGAGCCGGACGGCCAGCCAGCGCACGGGGGTGCTGGACTGGGTCCAGGCCAGCCGGGCGGTGCCGGACTCCAGTTCCCTGCCGAACGCGCCGCCCGCCCAGGCCGCCGTCAGGAGGGGCACCGCGGCCACGGCCAGGGTGGCGTAGTTGTACCAGTCCTTGTAGCGCAGGATCGCGTCCTGGTCGTACGTGCACCTCCGCCAGTCCGTGCAACTGTCGTACTGGCGCCAGGCGTCGGCCGCCGCGTCGGCCAGCGGGCCGCGCAGGAGGAGGAGCAGGACGGCGGCGACGAGCACCAGGCCCGCCCAGACGTACAGCGCGGGGCGGTGCAGGCGCAGCAGCCAGCGGGTGAGGTGGGCGCGTGGGGCGGCCGGCGCGGGTGCGGTCAGGGCGGTCATACGGCGGCCTCCAGCGCGGTCAGGGCCGGGGCCTCGGGGTTGCGGAGGTGGGCGAGGACCAGCTCCTCCAGGGAGGGGGAGCCGGTGCGCCAGTCTGCGGGCAGCGGGCCGGCGGGGCGGACCAGGGCGCTGAGCTGCCGGCCGGTGGTCCGGGAGTCCACGACGGTGTGCGGCGCGAGGTCGGTGCCGGCTTCGGCGGCGACCCGGGCGTGCGCGGCCAGCAGGTCGTCGATCTCGCCGGCCAGCCGGACCCGGCCGCCGCCGATCAGCAGCAGGTGGTCGCAGGAGTCCTCCAGTTCGGCGACCACGTGCGAGGACATCGCGATGGTGGTGCCGTGCTGGGCGGCCTGCACCATCAGCACGCCCATCAGCTCGTGCCGGGCGAGCGGGTCGAGGTCGGCCATCGGCTCGTCCAGGAGCAGCAGTTCGGGTCGCTTGCCGAGGGCGAGGGCGAGCGCGACCCGGGTGCGCTGCCCGCCGGAGAGGGAGCGGATGCGGGAGTCCGGGTCCAGGTCCCCGCCGGCCACGACGCCTTCGGCGGCGGCCGCGTCCCAGCGCCCGGGGTTGAGGTCGGCGCCCATCCGGAGCGTCTCGGCGACCGTGAGCTGCGGGTACAGCGGCTTGTCCTGGGCGACGTAGCCGATCCGGGTGCGGGCCTCGGCCGGGGTGGTGCCGAGCACGGTCAGCTCGCCCTCGGTGGCGCCCAGCAGACCGGCGGCGAGGGCGAGGAGCGTGGACTTGCCCGCCCCGTTGGGGCCGACGACGGCGCAGACCCGCCCGGCGGGGAGCCGGAAGGTGCAGTCGCGCAGCGCCCAGCCCCCACGCCGGCCGAACCGCTTGCCGAGCGCGGACGCCGCTATCGCGGTGTCGGTCATGAACTCTCTCCTTGAGGATGCTTCTCGAGGTGCTTCTCGGAGTGCTTCTCGAAGTGCTTCTCGAAGTGCTTTTCGAGTACGGCGGTGAAGAGTGCGGCCACGTCGTCGCGGTCCAGGCCGGCCGCGCGGGCCCGGGCGGCCCAGTCGTCCAGCTCCCCGTGCAGGGGGGACTCGGCGGCCGGGGCGGTGCCGAGCGAGCGCTTCACGAACGTGCCGAGGCCGCGCCGGGCCTCCACCAGGCCCTCGCGCTCCAGCTCCCGGTAGGCCTTCAGGACCGTGTTGGGGTTGATGGCGGTGGCCTCGACCACCTCGCGGGCGGTGGGCAGCTTGTCTCCCGGCCGGAGGTGCCCCAGGCGCAGGGCCTGTTTGGTCTGCTGGACGATCTGGACGTAGGTGGCGACGCCGGAGCGCCGGTCGATGCGGTACTCGACCACCCGTACAACCACCCTTTCACTAATTGAGTAGTGAAATGGTGGTGCAAGATTGTTCGGAAAGTCAAGGCCGGATCCGTGAACCGGTCGGCGGGGCTCGTGCGATGAGGAGACGTGAGCGGAACGAGAAGCGACGGGGAGCTGCTGCGGGCGATCGCGGCGGATGCGGACCGGCGCGCCTTCGAGGAGCTGTACCGGCGGTACGCGCCGTGGCTGACCGCGCGGCTGCGCGGCCGGTGCGCGGATCCGTCGGTCGTGGACGACGTCGTGCAGGAGACGTTCCTCGCGGTGTGGCGGGGGACCGCCCGATACCACGCGGACGCCGACAACGCCGACGCGGCCGGGTGGCTGTGGCGGATCGGGTCGCGGCGACTGGTCGACGTGCTGCGCGGCGACGGGGCCCGCGGCCGGCTGCGGCAGGCGCTGGCCCGGCTGCGGCACCGGGACGAGGTCTCGGCGGAGGAACGCGTGCTCGCGGGGGTGGAGCACGGGGACCTCGCCGGGGCCCTGGTCCGGCTCTCGCCCGAACTACGGGCGGTGCTCCAGGCGACGGTGATCGACGGACTGACCACCCGTGAGGCGGCGGTCCTGCTCGGCATCCCGCCGGGGACGGTCAAGACCCGCGCGATGCGGGCGCGCAAGCAGCTGCGGGAGGAGTTGGCATGACCTGGCATGTTGCCGAAGAGGATCTGCGGGCGTACGCGCGCGGCGAGCTGGCGCCGCCGCTGCTGTGGTCGGCCGACACCCACGTCGGCTCCTGCACCGACTGCCGAGCGGTGCTCGCGTCGGTGTCGGACCCGGTCGCGCTGGACGCGGGCTGGGAACGGCTCGACGCCGAACTGGACGCCCCACGGCCCGGGTTGGGCGAACGGCTGCTGACCCGCGTCGGGGTCGCCGAGCCCACTGCACGGCTGCTCACCGCGACCCCGGTGCTGCGCCGCTCCTGGCTGGCGTCGGTCGCGTTCGTGCTGGCGGCGACGGTCCTCGTGGTCCACGCGGTGGACGCCCCGGCCCTGTTCCTGGCCCTCGCCCCGCTGCTCCCGCTCGCCGCGGTGGCCCTGTCGTACGGGCCGGTCCTCGACCCGACGTACGAGATCGCCGCGGTCGCCCCGACGCACGGCTTCCGGCTGCTGATGATCCGCACGGTGGCCGCGCTGACCGCCTCGCTCGGCCTCAACTGCCTGGCCGCGCTGGCCCTTCCCGGCTACGGCCTGCTCGCCTTCGGCTGGCTGCTGCCCGCCCTCGCGCTCACCGCGGCGGGCCTCGCCCTCTCCGTCCGGCTGGGCCCGCTGCTCGGGCCCGGACTGGTCGGCGGGGCGTGGACGGCCCTGATGGCGGTGGCGGCGATGCACCCGGCGCACACGCCGGCCGCCTTCACCACGGCCGGCCAGTCCGTGGCCGCCGCCCTCGCCGCGCTGGCGACGGTCCTGCTGCACCAGGTGCGGGACCGCTTCGACGCCAAGCCCTACTGACCGCCCGGCCGCCCGATCGCCCGATCGCCTCACGGACCGATCGCCCGACCGCCCGATCGCCTCACGGACCGATCGCCCGACCGCCCGATCACCTGACCGACTGATCGCTGGAGTCCCACGTTGAACACCACTGTCTCCGCCGCCGGCCTCACCGTGCGCTACGGCGGCACCCCGGCGCTCGACGGCGTCACCCTGTCGCTGACGGACGGCGTCACGGGCCTGCTCGGGCCCAACGGCGCCGGAAAGACCACCCTGTTGAAGGTCCTGGCCACCGCCGTACCGCCGGACGCCGGCGCCGTCACGGTGCACGGCGCGGACCCGGCCACCCCGGCCGGCCGGCTCGCGGTCCGCCGCACGCTCGGCTACCTCCCGCAGACCCCCGCCTTCCACCCGGACTTCACGGCCTTCGAGTTCGTCGACTACGTCGCCATCCTCAAGGAGCTCACCGGCCGCGGCGGCCGCCATCGCGAGGTACGGCGCGTCCTCGACCAGGTCGGCCTGGCCGACGTGCGCGGCAGGCGGATCAAGCGGCTGTCCGGCGGGATGCGGCAGCGGGTCGCGCTGGCCGCCGCGCTCGTCGGCGACCCCCGGTTCCTGGTCCTGGACGAGCCGACGGTCGGACTCGACCCCGAACAGCGCATGCGGTTCAGGGAGCTGATCGCGGAGGCGGGCGAGGACCGCACGGTCCTGCTCTCCACCCACCAGACCGAGGACGTGGCGATGCTCTGCAACCGGGTGATCGTGCTCGCCGAGGGCCGGGTCCGCTTCGACGGCACGCCGGCCGGGCTGACGGCCCGCGCGGCCGGACGCGTCTGGAGCAGCACGGAACGCGCCCCGGGTGCCCGGGCGAGCTGGCGCACCGGCACCGGTGCCTTCCGCAACGTCGGCGACCCGCCCACCGGCGCCGACCTGCTCGAACCGACCCTGGAGGACGGCTACCTGCTGGTCCTCGAAGCGGCGGGGACCGAGGTGGCGGCGGCATGACGACGACACTCGTGACGAATCCGGCGGCCGCCGGGCGCGCCGGCCACGACCGCGACACCGCGTCCGCGTCCGTCTTCGCCCTGGCCGTGTTCGAGGCCCGCCAGCTGCTCCTCCAGATCCCGCTGCTCGTCTTCGGCCTGCTGTATCTCGCCTATGTCGGGTACGGCCTGATCGGCCGGGACGAGGGCATGGACGCGTATCCGGTCCTGCACGACGTGGACCGCGCCACCCAGGGCGGACCGGAACTGCTCGCCGTCGCCCTGCTGGTGTGCGTGCACCGGGCGGCGCTGCTCAACCGGCGGCGGGGCCTGGAGGAGCAGTTCGGGGTGCTGGCGATGCCACCCGCACGCCGTACGCTCGCCCACGCCCTGTCCGCCGTGCCCTTCGCCGTCGGCGTGGCCGTGGTGGTCGACGTCCAGTTCGCCCGGGCGGCGCTGCGGCCGGGCGCGGTCGGCCACGGCTCGGTGTTCGAACTGGCGGTGGCCCCGCTGACCGTCCTGCTGGCCGGCGCGCTCGGCGTACTGCTGGCCCGGGTCCTGCCCCACCCGGCGGCCCCGCTGTTCTTCCTGCTCGCGATCGGGTTGGTCACCAGCCTGCTGACCGCCGGCTCGGGCACGCACGGCGTGGACTGGCTGTGGCCCGCGGTGCTGCAGAACGGCGGCACCCCGGTCCCCGGCGAACTGCTGGGCCGCCCGGCGGGCTGGCACGCGCTGTACCTGACGGGGCTCACGGTGCTGCTGGTGTGCGTGGCGATGTGGGTGGCCGGCGGCAGGGCGCGGCTCCTGAAGGCGGCGGCCGCCGTGGCCCTGGCGGCGGCGGTGGCCGGCGCGGCCGGTCAGACGCCGGGGGACTCCGCGGGTCTGCAGGCGGCGCGGAAGGCGGAGGCGGACCACCCGGCGAAGTTCCAGACGTGCGTCGAGCGGGCGGGCTCCCGGTACTGCGCCTACCCGGACTGGAAGGGCTGGACGGTCGACTGGGCCGGAGTCGTCCATCGCGTCCAGTCCGAGGCGGGCGGCGAGCAGGCCACCACCCGCCTCACCGTCCGCCAGCGCATCCAGGAGATCACCGACCTCACCACGGACGCCACCCTGCCGACGAGCTCCACCCCCGGCACGGTCACCGTCGGCACCCAGTGGGGCGGCAACCGGGTCCCCGAGTTCGCGGTCGGGGTCGCCCGGGTCCTGGTCGCGGGCAACGAGCGGGCCTCCGTCGAGATGTGCGACGCCCGCGCCGTCACCACGATGTGGCTGGCCCTGGCGACCGACCCCACCCCCGAGGACACCTTCCGCCACCTCCGCATCGACGACAGCCTCAGCGGCTCGGCCGCGGTCCTCACCCCGGACGGCGGCAGCATGTCCGTCTCGGCCCAGCAGACCGAGGTCGTACGGGAGCTGTTCCGGGAGCCGCACGACACGGTGGCGGCCCGGGTGAAGGCCCACTGGCAGGAGCTGGTCTCCCCGCACACGACGACGGCCGAGGCGGCCCGCCTGCTCGGCGTGCGGGTGCCGAAGGGCCCGGACGACTGCCTGACCGGGTGACGCGGGCACGGACAGTCCCTGCCGCTGAGGCCCCCTCAGGTCTCCGTCCGGTACATCAGGTCCGTCTCGTGGGTCGTGAAGCCCAGGCGTTCGTATACCGCCACCGCCGCCGTGTTGTCGGCGTCGACGTAGAGCATCGCCGTGGGCAGGCCGCGGTCGGCCAGATACCGCAGGCCGATGGTCGTGAGGGACTTGCCGAGGCCGCCGCCCTGGGCGGCGGGGGAGACGCCGAGGACGTAGACCTCGCCCAGGCCCTCCGCGTCGTGGACCTTCGTCCAGTGGAAGCCGAGGAGTTCGCCGCCGCGTTCGGCGAGGAAGAAGCCGGCCGGGTCGAACCAGGGCTGGGACATGCGGTCGTCCAGGTCGCGCTGGGTGAGCGAGCCCTGTTCCGGGTGGTGGGCGAAGGCCGCGGCGTTGACGGCGAGCCAGGCCGCGTCGTCCCGGCCGGGCACGAAGGTGCGGACGGTGACACCCTCGGGCAGCTTCGGGTCCGGCAGGTCGAGGTCCGTCAACGGGCGGCGCATCTGGCGCAGTTCGCGGAACAGGGTGAGGCCGAGGACCTGGGCGAGGTGGCGGGCCGCCGAGTGGCCGCCGTGCGCCCACACCCGCAGCCGCTTGCCGGACGCGGCCAGCAGGGCGGCGCCCAGCGCGCGGCCGTGACCGTGGCCCCGGTGGGCCGGGTGGACGACCAGTTCCGCGGCCGGCGCCTCCACCGGGTCGGTGTCCTCCAGCTGGGCGTAGCCCACGAGTTCGCCGCCGACGGACAGGAGCAGATGGGAGACGCCCTCCCGGGCGCCGCCGGCGAGCTGGAGGCGGCCCTGCTCGGACACCGGTTGCTGGCCGTCGGCCCGCGCGGCCTCCGCCAGCAGTTCCCGTACGGCCTCGGCCTGATCCGGGGCGAGCGCGGAGAAGGTGTCGATGGAGCGGGAGTACATGGGCGGCCGTGCGGTGTCGTCGCTGGTCATGCGTACGAGGGTACGGCGCCTGATCGGCAAAGTGGGGACACCGGGGAAAGGTGCGGAAAGGTAAAGGGCAGGGCAATCGGCAACCAAGATGTAACCATGAACACCCTGTTGTGCTACGCGCGTTGACCCTAGGCTGCGCCGGACCGGGCCACTTCTCAGCAGACCCACAGGGGGCTCCATGCAAGCGAAGTCCAGACCGTCCAGACGCCGTACGTACGCGCTGCTCGCGTCGGCCGCGGGGCTCGCCACCGTCGCGGCCCTGGCGAGCGCGCTGCCCGCCGACGCGCACTCCGGCAAGGGGCACGGGCACCAGCACCCCAGCCGCTACCAGGACGTCCAGCTGCTCTCCTTCAACGACCTGCACGGCAACCTGGAGCCGCCGTCCGGTTCCTCGGGCCGGGTCACCGAGGCCCAGGCCGACGGGACGACGAAGACCATCGACGCCGGTGGTGTCGAGTACCTCGCCACCCACCTGCGCGCGGCCCGCAAGGGGCACCCGTACTCCGTCACCGCCGCCGGCGGCGACATGGTCGGCGCCTCCCCGCTCATCTCCGGCCTCTTCCACGACGAGCCGACCATCGAGGCGCTCAACAAGCTCGACCTGGACGTGACGACGGTCGGCAACCACGAGTTCGACGAGGGCGCGAAGGAACTGGCCCGCCTCCAGAACGGCGGCTGCCACCCCACCGACGGCTGCTACACGGACAAGAAGTTCAAGGGCGCCGACTTCCCCTACCTGGCGGCCAACGTCCTGGACGAGAAGACGGACAAGCCGATCCTCAAGCCGTACTGGGTCTGGCAGAAGAAGGACGTCAGGATCGGCTTCATCGGCGTCACCCTGGAGGGCACGCCCGGCATCGTCTCCGCCGACGGCGTCAAGGGCCTGGCCTTCAAGGACGAGGTCGAGACCATCAACAAGTACGCCAAGGTGCTCCAGCGCCAGGGCGTCCAGTCGATCGTGGCGCTGGTCCACGAGGGCGGCTTCCCGGCCTCCTCCAGCTACAACTACGACTGCGACTCCGCGGGCGCCGGCAGCGGCATCTCCGGCCCGATCGTGGACATCGCGAAGAACGTGACCCCGGCCGTGGACGCGCTGGTCACCGGCCACACCCACACGGCGTACGTGTGCACGGTCGACGACCCGGCCGGCAACCCCCGCATGGTCACCTCCGCCGCCTCCTTCGGCCGCCTCTACACCGACACCACGCTGACCTACGACCGCCGTACCGGCGACATCGCGCGTACGGCCGTGCAGTCCGCGAACCACGTGGTCACCCGGGACGTCGCCAAGGCGCCCGACATGACCGAGCTGATCAGCAAGTGGAACACCCTCGCCGCCCCGATCGGCAACCGCGCCATCGGTTACATCGCCGCCGACGTGAACAACACCGGCACCGAGTCCCCGATGGGCGACCTGATCGCCGACGCCCAGTTCGCGTACGGCAAGGAGCTGGACCCGGGGACCGACCTCGCGCTCATGAACCCGGGCGGGGTGCGGGCCGGGCTGACCTACGCGGCGAAGGGCAGTGAGGGCGACGGCGTCGTGACGTACGCCGAGGGCTTCACCGTGCAGCCGTTCGCCAACACCGTGAACCTCCAGGACTTCACCGGCGCGCAGCTGATCCAGGTGCTCAAGGAACAGGTGAGCGGAACGAACGCGGCCGCGCCGAAGATCCTCCAGCCGTCCGCCAACCTCACCTACACCCTGGACCTGACGAAGACCGGCGCGGACCGTGTCGTCACCGACTCCATCCGCCTCGACGGCGCGGTCGTCGACCCGGCCGCCACCTACCGCGTCGCCACCAACTCCTTCCTCGCGGGCGGCGGCGACGGCTTCACCACCCTCGGCCAGGGCACGAACGACCTCGTCGGCACCGACGACCTGTCGGCCCTCGCCCAGTACCTGACGGCCCACTCCTCGGCCACGAGCCCGCTCGCGCCGCCGGCCGCGAACAGGATCACGATCGTGCAGTAGCCGCCTGCTCCTGCGGTAGCACGCCTCCGGGCCCGGTACGCACCCCCGTGCGTACCGGGCCCTTTCTGCTGCATCTGCTGGATCCGTTGGATAAAACCTATGTGAGGCAGCGAACGGTTCCCGGTTGCTCCTGAAAATTCATCTCAGCCGCAATTCATCGAGGTCTAAGTGAAAATGGCTTTCTCCGGCTCTCGGATCACGTAATGTTTTCCATGTCGAAAGCGAACGGCGCGGACGACAGAACGAAGGAGAAGGACATGAGCTTCCATAAGATCGTCCCGGTGAAGAAGGCCGAGAAGCCCGCCCCGAAGCTGGCTCCGAAGAACCAGGACTGCAAGAAGTCCCAGCCCAAGCGCCCCGTGGGCAACCGCTAACTCACCAGCCCTGAGGAGGGAATTTTCATGAGCTTCCACAAGATCGTCCCCGTCAAGAAGCACTGCAAGCCCGCCCCGGCCCCGAAGAAGCCCGCGCCGAAGAAGCCGGAGCCGCAGCGCCGCCCGGTCGGCGACGAGCGCTGACAAAGAATTTACAGACGTAATTCAAATCAATTCACAGGTTGTTGCGGCGGGGCAGTAGAGAAACTGTTGCAGAACCACGACAGAAGTCACCGCAGAAGTCTTCGCAGAAGTCTTCGCAGAGAGGTAGAACACCATGAGCTTCCACAAGATCGTCCCCGTCAAGAAGCACCCCAAGCCCGCCCCGGCCCCGAAGAAGCCCGCGCCGAAGAAGCCGGAGCCGAAGCGCCCCGTCGGCGACCAGCACTGACACACCCCGTGAGGCGGGGCCACCGGTTACGCGTGGTCGCACCGGTGGCCCCGCCTCGGCCATGTCCGTCCCCCTGATCTCCCCCCCCGACTACCCCTGAAGGGAGTTGCCGACCATGAGAGAAGCCCGTACGGCCTTCCGCCGCTTCTGGCCGCTGACCCGCGGCGACCGCAAGTGGCTGTGGATGATCATCGCGTGTGTCGTGGTGTCCGCCCTCGCCGAGACCGCCGCGATCCTGCTCTTCGCCGACCTCACCGACAACGCCCTGCAGGCCGGTTCGCTCTCCGCCTTCTGGGGCCCGGCCGGCGCCTGGCTGCTGGTCGCCGCGGTGGGCGCGTTCGTCGGCTACCTCGGCAACTCGCTGGCCACCTGGACCGCCGAGAGATTCGTGCTGCGCCTGCGCGCCAAGGTCTTCCGGCACGTCCAGGACCTGCCCCCGCACTTCTTCCAGCAGCACCGCCGGGGCGACCTGGTGGAACGCCTCACCGGTGACGTCGAGGCCATCGAGCAGATGGTCGTCTCCGGTGTCGTCGGCACCGTCGCCGCCGCCTTCTCCGCCGTCTTCTACGCGGCCGCCGCCTTCTGGCTGCGCTGGGACCTGGCGCTGGCCACCTTCGTCCTCGCGCCCCTGTTCCTGTTCGCCGCCCGCCGCTTCTCCGGCCGCATCAGGACGGCGTCCCAGGACGAGCGGGTCGCCGACGGCGCGATCACCTCCGTGGTCGAGGAGTCCCTCGGCAACGTCGTCCTCACCCAGGCGTACAACCGCCGCCGGGACGAGGAGCAGCGCCTCGACGTCGAGGCCCGCGCCTGGATGCGGGCGAGCGTGCGCGGGGCCCGGCTCAGCGAGATGTACGCGCAGTTCGTCGAGGTGGTCGAGACCCTGTGCGTGCTGGCCGTGATCGGCCTGGGCGTCTGGGAGATCTCCGCCGACCGCATGACCCTCGGCCAGCTCCTCGCCTTCGCCGCCTTCCTCGGCTACCTCTACCCGCCGATCCGCAACCTCGGCCAGCTCGGCCTCACCCTCACCGCGGCCACCGCGGGCGCCGAGCGCATCGGCGAGATCCTGGACGCCGAGCCCGCCGTCACCGACCCCGCCGAGCCCGTCGGCCCCTGGCCCGTCCGCGGCTGGGTCAGCTTCCACAACGTCTCCTTCCGCTACCCGGAGTCGCCGCGCGCCTCCCTCCGGGACGTCGACTTCGCGGCCGGCCCCGGCGAACTGGTCCTGGTCACCGGCAAGAGCGGCGCCGGCAAGTCCACCCTCTCCAAGCTCCTCACCCGCTTCTACGACCCCTCGGCCGGCGTGATCTGCCTGGACGGCGTCCCGCTCGGCGACGTCCCCCTGGAGTTCCTCCGCGAGAACGTCGCCCTGCTCCCGCAGCAGACGCTGATCCTCAACGGCACGGTCCGCGAGAACATCGAGTGCGGCCGCCCCGGCGCGAGCGACGAGGAGATCGAGCGGGCGGCCCGCGACGCGGCGGCGCACGACTTCATCGCCGCACTCCCCGAGGGGTACGACACCCACATCGCCCCCGGCACGGCGGCCCTCTCCGGAGGCCAGCTCCAGCGGATCGCCATCGCCCGCGCGATGCTCCGCGCCGCCCCGGTCCTCGTCCTCGACGAGCCGACGGCGGGCCTGGACGCGATCGCCGCCCGCCAGGTGGTGGCCCCGCTGCGCAGGCTCATGGCCGGCCGCACGACCATCATGATCACGCACGACCTCACCCTGGCCCCCGACGCCGACCGGATCCTGGTCGTCGACCACGGCCGGCTGGTGGAGGCGGGCACCCACGCCGAACTCCTGGCCCGCGACGGCGCCTACGCCGCCCTGGCCCACCCGCTCCCGGAGGCGATCGCGGCCGAACCGGCCCCGGCCCCGGACGAGACGATGATCCTCAGGTGGTAGCACCGTTCCTGAGCGTGTACCCCATCCCGCGCACGGTGTGGATGAGCCGCGGTTCGCCGCGGCTCTCCAGTTTCCGCCGCAGGTACATGACGTAGACGTCCAGCGTGTTGGAGGCCGGCGCGAACTCGAAGCCCCACACGTCCCGCAGGATCCGCTCCCGGCTGAGCACCCGCCCCGGATGGCGCAGCAGGAACTCCAGCAGCGCGTACTCGGTCTTGGTCAGGTCGAGGGCCCGGTCGCCGCGGTGCACGGTCCGGGTCCGCAGGTCCATCGCGACGTCGTCGTAACCCAGGAGCCGGTCTCCGGGTGGGGCCGTCGCCGCCTCCCGCCGCGGGCTGCGCCGCAGCAACGCCCGCACCCGGGCGAGGAGTTCCTCGGCGGCGAACGGCTTGGCCAGATACCCGTCGGCGCCGTTGTCGAGGGCGACGATCCGATCCCCCACGGCATTCCGCCCCGTGATCATGAGAATCGGCACGGTGGACCCGGAGGCCCGGATCCGCCGCGTGGCCGCCAGACCGTCGAGGCCCGGCATCTCCACGTCCATCAGCACCAGGTCCGGCTCGCTCTCCGGAGCCCCGACCAGATCGAGGGCCACTCTGCCGTCCCCGGCGAGGACCGTCTCGTACCCCTCGAACCTGAGCAGCCGCCCGATCCCGTCCCGCACGGCCGCGTCGTCGTCGGCCAGCAAAATCTTCCTCGCCATCTGACTCGCCATCCGACAAAAGTGTGACGAGGGGCTGTGACGGGGCTGGGTGAGGGATGTGGATGGGCTACGGCTGCCGGGCAGGCGGTCACACCGGGCTCACGGCGAGCACGACCGCGATGATCAGTGCCGTCAGCGCCAAGGCCACCACCACGGTCCACGTCTTGCCCCGCGCGATCCGCCGTACGATCCGCTCCTCGAGGTCCGGACGGCGCTCCCAGGTGAGGCCTCGGTACGGGGTGGCGGCTGCACAGAGGTCGGCGACCTCGGCGTACGGGTCGTCCAGCTGCCAGCTGTTGAGCTGCGGGAGTGTGAACCGACGGCCCTCGAAGTCGTACAGGTAGGTGATCCACTCCGGATACGTCGTCCCGGCGTTCCTGCCCGGGGCGCGTTCGACCCGGATGTCGTACACCTCCTGCCAGGACCAGGTCCGTCCGCGCAGAGCCCACTGCGCGGTGATGCCGTGGGCCGTCACCCGGGTGTGTGCCCGGTACTGGTTCAGGGGGACCATGACCAGGACCGTCACGAGCATCAGCCCGAACGCCAGTGAGCCCCATCTGCGCAGCCCGCTGTCGCCCGTGTACACCTGCAGGAGCGCCACCCCGATGGTCACGGCCGCCGCCACGAAGTACTGCCCCGGGAGCCTGCGCCGTCTCCGGTACACGCGCTCCACGCCTGTTGTCTCCCCCATCGAGGCCCCCTCCTCGGCCCGCACCGAACTGGTGCGCGGCTGAGAAGAGGATAAGACCGCGCGCTGTGACGTCAGTTGGGCCCCTGCGCCACTCCGGAGCGCGGCGGCCGGGCACTCCAGTACCACTGGAGTACCGCGGCGAACACGGCGCCCGAGACCAGGGGTACGCACACGAAGAGCACGAGCGGATGGTCCGGACGCTCCGTCAGGACCAGCCAGAAGTCGACCGGGATCATGAGGATGAAGGCCACGAGCCCGCCGTACACCCCCCATACCCGTGCCCTGCGCCGCATGGCCCCCTGCCGGATCCGCTCCTCGACGTCCGGACGGCGCTCCCAGGTGAGGCTTCGGTACGGGGCGGCGGCCAGGCAGAGCTCCGCGACCTCGGCGTAGGGGTCGTCCAGCTGCCAGTCGTTGATGTGCGGGAGCAGGAAGCGGCGGCCCTGAAAGTCGTACAGGTAGGTGATCCACTGCGGGGCCGTCCGACCGGAACCGCGCGGCGCCTGCTCGACCCGGATGTCGTACACCTCGGACCAGGTCCAGCTCCGCGCACGCACCGGACCCTGCGCGGTGATCCCCGCGGCCGTGACCCTGGTGTGCGCCCGGAACCGCTCCAGCGCGAGCCGCACGACGGCCAGGACCATCAGCGCCACGATGAACGGCGGCGCCCACCGGAACCCGCCCCCGTCGCGGTCGGCGGACACCCTGCTGGTCTGGATGAGCGCGTTCAGCAGTATCACCCCCAGCAGGAGGAGTTGCGTCAGGGGCGGGTTGCGCCGCCTCCGGTACTCCCGCTCGACTCCACCCTCGTCCACGTCGTCCCGTACCCCTCCCCTGGCGCACCGAACGGGTGCGCGACTGGGGGAGAGGATATGGCCGCTTGCTGAGGCGCCGGCGACCGGTCGGGTCCCGTCGGAGGAACGTGGATCGAGCCGAGCCGTGGCGGACCGTTCCGCCTTCGCTCGAACGGGTGAGCTGGAGTCGATTCCCCTGGTCACTCATGGCGCCGTACCTACCGTGATCGCGTTGCTTGTGCCGCAGGCAGGCCCAGCCCGCACTTGATGAGGAGGTGTCCCCTTGACCGCTCTCGCACATGAGAGGCCCGAGACCATGTCCGAGGCTTCGGCTGACATCGTGAACGGACCCGACCTGGACGAGGTCCTGTGGCAGGCATGGAAGGCCATGGAACTCCCCGAGGGCTACCGCGCCGAGATCATCGAGGGAGCCATCGAGGTGTCGCCCACCGGTCGTCTGACCCACGCCCAGATCACGAATCGCCTGCGACGGGCGCTGGACAAGTTCCTGGACGGTGGCGAACATGCATGCCACCAGGACACCAACGTCATCCACAAGCGCAAGGGGTGGATTCCAGACGCATTCGTCGCTCCCGAAGACCTGGAGGAGTATGCCGACGAGGAAGGACTGGGAGTGGAGGCCTCCGCCGTCCATCTCGTCGTCGAAGTAGTCTCCCCGGGCAAACGCAACCAGGACCGCGACCGCGTCCGCAAGCGCCGCGAGTACGCCCGCGCCGGAATCCCCGTGCACGTGATCATCGACGACTACGACGGCCAGGGCGCCGTCACCCTCTTCACCGGGCCTCGCCCCGACAGGGCCGACTGGGAGGACATCCACCGTGTCCCCTACGGCACCGAGGTCACCGTCCCCGAAGGACCCGCCAAGGGGTTCGTGATCGGGGAGACGATCACGGGCCCGAAGCGCGGGTGAGTGCTCTCTTACAGGGGGTCGGCTCGGTATGGGGGCACCTCTCGCTCGCCGCACCCGGGGTCTGGACGAGGACAATGGGCGACTGCCACGAACGGGTGAAGCCGATGAAAGACGGCTCGGCCGGTTTTATGGAGTGGCTATGGTGGAGCCATGACGGACACCACCACGATCCAGGTCTCCCGGCAGGCCCGAGACCACCTCGCGCAGATCGCCAAGGAAAGAGGGCTGACTCTGGGGCAGCTCGTGGACGAACTGGCGGCCCAGCAGCCCACGGCTGAACAGATCGCCGAGCGGCTCGCCGCCGATCGCCAGGTTGTGCGGGACGTGATCGGGCTCGACATCAGCGACGAGGAGTTCGAGCAGGCCCCTGACGTGCTCGGCAACATCCGTCGGATTGCCGCTGAGAAGGCGCGCGCGGCCAGGGGGGCCGCAGCAGCGTGATCATCCTCGACACCAGCGCGACCCGCGCGTTGGCGGACGGCCACAAGACGCTGAACCTCCTGGCCGCGAACATGGCGCGTACCCCTGGCGATCTCCTGCGCATCCCTGCGATCTGCCTCATGCAGGCGGAGTCGGAGGACGAGGGCGTCGCACGCCGCGTCCTCGCGTTCTCTTCCGTCGAGGTCGACGAGCTGAACACGGCCGCGGCAGCCACCGTCGGCACGATGATCCGGGACGGATACGGCGGAGCCGACACCTGTCATGCCCTGTATGCGGCACTGCCGCGTCCCGACTTCAACGGGATGTCCATCCTCCTGACCGACCGTGAAGATCGTTACCCGCCTGGAGTGGTGGCCATCGGCATCGACTCCCCGGGAATGCTCGGCTTCCACTGAGCCTCCGGCGGACTCTCATCCCTCGCGTCCCTCGCGCTCCAGCAGGCGCCCGCCCCGGCATAGTCCCCGTCTGGGACAGCAAGCTCCCGGCGGCCGGCCAAGGCCCTCCTTGAGGAGGCGGCGAAGATCCGCCATCGGGTACGAGCTGTGGAGCCCGGGGAGTGACTCACGGTTTCATGGGGCCGCCCTGGCAGATGGACTGGCGGCTCGACGCTCTCGCTGCCCTGAAAGCGTTGCCTGCACACGTGCGAGAAATGGTCTACGCAGCGCGTGCCAAGCTGGTCATAGCCAAGGATCCCTATTTCCGCGGCATCGAGACCGACGTCGGCCTCCCTGAGAGGCATGAAAGTCAGGCCGATCCGGTCCACCGAGCCCAAGGGCGCCCACGCGCTCTTCTTCGACTACGGCAACGGCTGGCCGAAGTACACCTTCTCCAGACGAGCCGAAGATCCGCAGATCCTGGTCGAGGAGCTCTTCCGGCTGGAATTCAAACCGCCTGCCCCGCCGCCTCCGGCGGAGCCGTAGGCGCCCCCGGCAGTCGTACCGTCGCCACCGTGCCGCCGCCGTTCGCGCGGGCCAGGTTCACGTCGCCGCCCGCCTGCTGGACGGTGCGGGCCACGATGGACAGACCCAGTCCCGAGCCCGGGAGGGCCCTCGCGCTCGGGGAGCGCCAGAAGCGGTCGAAGACGTGGGGGAGTTCGTCCTCGGGGATGCCGGGGCCGTGGTCGCGGACGGTGAGGACGCCGCGGTCCAGGGTGACGTCGATCTTGCCGCCCTCCGGGCTGAACTTCACCGCGTTGTCGAGGATGTTGACGATCGCCCGCTCCAGGGCGGAGGGCTCCGCCCGGACGAACCACGGCTGGACGTCCGCCGTGATCGTCAGCTCCGGGCCACGCAGCCGGGCCCGGCGCAGGGCCGCCTCGACCGTGTCCTGAAGGGCCACGATCTGCACGCGCTCGCCACGCTGCCCCTCCGAGCGGGACAGCTCCTGGAGGTCGCCGATCAGCGAGGCCAACTCCGTCATCTGCGCCTTCACCGACGCGAGCAGCGCCTTGCGGTCCGCCGGGGGGATCGGGCGGCCGGTCTCCTCGCTGCGGGTGAGGAGTTCGATGTTGGTACGGAGGGAGGTGAGGGGGGTGCGGAGCTCGTGTCCCGCGTCCGCGATGAGCTGCTGCTGGAGCTCCCGGGAGTTCGCCAGAGAGGTGGTCATGCTGTTGAAGGAGCGGGACAGCCGCGCGATCTCGTCGTCCGACTCCTCCTCCACCGGGATGCGGACGCTCAGATCCTCGGTACGGGCGACGTGCTCGACGGCTTCGGTGAGCTTGTCGACGGGGCGGAGGCCTGCACGGGCGACGGCGAGGCCTGCGGCTCCGGCGCCGAGGACTCCGATGCCGGAGACGAGGAGGAGGATCAGGGCGAGGTCTTTGAGGGTGTCCTGGGTGCTCTTCAGGGGGACGGCGGTGACCAGTCCGACGTAGGTGCCGGTATTGGTGGGGAACACCTGGGTCATCACGCGCAGCGCGTTGCCGTCCTTGTCCGTGCCGTCGCGGAAGTAGAGAGTGTTGACGTCCCCGGCCTTGATGACGTCTTTGTCGGCCTGACTGACCTTGATCACGCCTGTCGAGTCACGGGCGAGGCAGATCGTGCCGTCTGCCTTGACTACCTGGCCGTAGCTGATTCGCAGGCCGTTGGTGTCCTGAACCGTGTCGGTGCAGTCGGCGAGGGCGTTGTTGGCGGCCATGTACGCCGGCCCGCGTACCTTCTGCAGGTCACTCTCGAGCTGGTCGTACAGCTTCCCCTGCACGATGAACCAGCAAGTCACCGAAACCGCCGCCACTGCGAACGCCACCGCTGCCGCGACCAGCATCGACAGGCGGGACCGGAGCGGGAGGTTGCGGAAGCGGCGGGCGAGCCTGTTCACTCGGCGCCGCCCTGGCGCAGGACGTACCCGACGCCGCGCACGGTGTGGACGAGGCGCGGCTCGCCGCCGGCCTCGGTCTTGCGGCGGAGGTACATGACGTAGACGTCGAGCGAGTTGGAGGAGGGCTCGAAGTCGAAGCCCCAGACGGCCTTCAGGATCTGCTCGCGGGTGAGGACCTGGCGCGGGTGCGCCATGAACATCTCGAGGAGGGTGAACTCGGTGCGGGTGAGCTCGACCTGGCGGCCGGACCGGGTGACCTCGCGGGTCGCGAGGTCCATGCGCAGGTCGCCGAAGGTCAGGGCCTCGTCCTCCTCGACCCCGTCGGCCAGGGAAGCCGCGTAGGAGCTGCGACGGAGGAGGGCGCGGATACGGGCGAAGAGTTCGTCGAGTTCGAACGGCTTGACCAGGTAGTCGTCGGCCCCGGCGTCGAGGCCGGTGACGCGGTCGCCGACCGTGTCCCGGGCCGTCAGCATCAGGATCGGGGTGGTGTCGCCGGCCCCGCGGATGCGGCGGGCGGCCGTCATGCCGTCCATGCGGGGCATCTGGATGTCGAGGACGATCAGGTCCGGCTTGTAGGCGGTCGCCTTCTCCAGCGCGTCCGCGCCGTCGACCGCGACCTCGGTCTCGTACCCCTCGAAGGCGAGGCTGCGCTGGAGGGCTTCGCGTACGGCCGGCTCGTCGTCGACGATCAGGATGCGCTGGGGTTCACGGTCGCCATCGGCGGGGCTCATCGCTCGCGGTTCCTCGGGGTGCGGTGGTACTGGGTCGGGACGCCTCTCAGCCTCGCATGTTTCCGGGCTGTCGGGTATGCACGCTGGTGGGGCGAACGCCCTAGCCGCGTACCAGGGTCATGCGGCTCAGCGGCACCTTGCGCTGGTGCGGCCGGGCCGCGGAGGTGCGGAGCCCCATCAGCTGCGGAGCCGGTGCGACCTCCGGAGCGCGCGGGGCCGGGGCCGGGGCCACCGCCGCCTCCGTCGGTGCGTGGAGCTCGTACGCCACGGCAAGGGCCAGGCTGAAACCGGCCGGGCTGTCGGCGGCCATCGGGTGCGAAACCTGCTTGATCATGACGTACTCCCTTGCTCGTGCGTGCCGTGCGTGCCGTGCGTGCCGTACGTGCCGTACGTGGTCTGCCGTTGCTCAGTTGGTGGAGCCCGCCCGCAGCTTGGCCAGGTCGGACTTGACGGTGTTGATCGGGATGGCGAAGCCGAGGCCGACGCTGCCCGCGTCCGAGGAGGACGAGGAGGAGTCCGAACTGGCCGAGTACATCGCCGAGTTGATGCCGATGATGTTGCCGCCGGCGTCGATCAGCGCGCCGCCGGAGTTGCCGGGGTTCAACGAGGCGTCGGTCTGGATCGCCTTGTAGGTCGTGGTGGACGAGCCGGTGTCGCCGTTGAACTGCTGGCCGCCGAAGGAGAACGGCCACTGGCCGCTGCCGCCGCTGCCCTGCTGCTGCTCCTGCTGGCCCTCGTCGGTGGAGACGGTCACGTCCCGGTTGAGCGCGGAGACGATGCCGCTGGTGACGGTGCCGGTCAGGCCCTCGGGGGAGCCGATCGCCACGACCGAGTCGCCGACCTGGACACCGTCGGAGTTGCCGAGGGTGGCGACGCTGAGGCCGCTTGCGCCCTTGAGCTTGAGGAGGGCGAGGTCCTTGGAGCTGTCGGTGCCGACGACCTCGGCCGTGTACGACTTGCCGTCGCTGGTGGAGACCTTGATCGACTGGGCGCCGGAGATCACGTGGTTGTTGGTGATGATCTCGCCGTCGCTGGTGATGATGATGCCGGAACCGGTGGAGGTGCCGTTGCTGAGGGTCGCGTTGACCTCGACGACGCTCGGGCTGACGGCGGCGGCGATCGTGGCGACGTCGCCCTTCTTGCTGGAGGGCACCACGCTGGTGGTGGTGCTGCTGGAGACGACGTTGTTCTTGCCGGTCAGCTCCTGGAAGGCGTACGCGGTGCCGCCGCCGACGGCAGCCGCGACGATCGCGACCGCGGCGAGGAGGGCTATCGGGCCCCGGGTGCGCTTCTTCTTGGCGTGGACCGAGTGCTCGGGGTGCTCCGGGTGCTCCGCCGGGTGCTCCGCTTCGGGGCCGACCGCGGGGAGTACGGCCGTGCCGCCGCCGTACCCGCCGCCCTGACCGCCGTCCGCCGCCGGCTCCGCGGCCACCGGCTGCTGCGCCGGCTGGTGGGTGGGCGGGGGCGGCCACTCCGGGTTGACGGGGGAGGAGGCGTGCTGCTGCTGGGGGTACGCGCCCTGGTAGGCGTCACCCTGGGGACCCTGCGGGTTCTCGTACTCGCCGCTGCGGCGGAAGCTCTCGGTCATGACAATTAGCTTGTCCCGCGACCATGAGAGCCTCCTGAGTGCCCGCTGAGAACGCCGCGAGAAGCGCGTTTGCCCGATATAAGGAACCTTCTCGCAGGTCGCGGGGGGTTCTCAGACGGCGTTCATGAAGGCTTTGCTGTGGATTTCCGGGTGCGGGCCGGTGGGGGCTGGTCGCGCAGTTCCCCGCGCCCCTTTGGGGCGCGTCTGTGGCGCCCCTCGCTACAGCGCCCCGTCAGGGGCGCGGGGAACTGCGCGAGCAACCACGACGCCCCCGCAGTCGACGTACTACTCCACGCACCCGCAGGACCCACGCACCACCAGCCGCGAGGGAAACGTCTTCAGACGCTCCCTCCGCGACCCCGCCACCCGCAACCCGTCGTCGAGGACCAGGTCCACCGCCGCTCGGGCCATCGCCGGACGGTCGGAGGCGATCGTCGTCAGCGGCGGGTCCGCCAGCGCCGCCTCCTTGATGTCGTCGAAGCCGGCCACCGCCAGCTCCCCGGGCACGTCGATGCGCAGCTCGCGGGCCGCCCGCAGGACGCCGAGCGCCTGGTCGTCGGTGGAGCAGAAGATCGCCGGGGGGCGCTGGGGACCGGCGAGGATCTCCAGGGCGACCTTGTACGCGTCGTACCGGTTGTACGGCGCCTCGAACAGCCGGTCCTCCGTCGGCAGGCCCGCCTCGGCCATGGCCCGGCGCCAGCCCTCGACGTGGTCGGAGACCGGGTCGCCGACGGCCGGGGTGTCGGCGGTGCCGCCCATACAGGCCACGTAGTCGTAGCCGTGCTCCAGCAGATGGCGGACGGCGAGCTGGGCGCCGCCGAGGTCGTCCGTCACCACCGCCACGTCGTCGATCGCCTCCGGCCGCTCGTGCAGCAGCACCACCCGGGCGTCCCAGGCCTCGATCTCGGCGGCCGCCAGGTCGTTCAGGGCGTGCGAGACGAGGATGAGGCCGGAGACCCGCATCCCGAGGAACGCGCGCAGGTAGTGGACCTCGCGCTCCCCGACGTAGTCGGTGTTGCCGACGAGCACCATCTTTCCGCGCTCGGACGCGGCCTGCTCGACCGCGTGCGCCATCTCGCCGAAGAACGGCTGACGGGCGTCCGGGATGATGAGGCCTATGAGGTCGGTGCGCCGCGAGGCCATCGCCTGGGCGACCCGGTCGGGGCGGTACCCCAGCTCCTTGATCGCCGCGAGGACACGCTCGCGCGTGGCCGGGGCGACCGGCCGGGGTCCGTTGTTGATGACATAGCTGACAACGGCGGTGGAAGTACCCGCCAACCGCGCCACATCATCCCGAGTCACCTTGGCCACGCGCGGAGTCTACGCGGATGGACCGGCTCTGGGCAGGGCGTATCGAAGCTTCGCTTGCGGAAGCAATGCCCCGTCCGGGCGACGCCCATGCCTCGCCCGGACGACGACTATGCCTCGGTGGGTACCTCGACCGCGTCCAGGGCGGCCGATGCGTCCGCATCCTCCGCCTTTGCGAGCTCCGCCTTGGCCCTGGCCTCGTCGCTGAGCCGGTCGCCCTTCTCCGGCGTAACGAATCGATAACCGACGTTCCGGACCGTTCCGATCAAGGACTCGTGCTCCACGCCGAGCTTGGCGCGCAGCCGTCGTACGTGTACGTCGACGGTCCGGGTGCCGCCGAAGTAGTCGTACCCCCAGACCTCCTGGAGCAGCTGTGCGCGTGTGAACACCCGGCCGGGGTGCTGGGCGAGGTATTTCAGCAGCTCGAACTCCTTGAAGGTGAGGTCGAGGACCCGTCCCTTCAGCTTGGCGCTGTACGTCGCCTCGTCGACCGACAGGTCGCCGTTGCGGATCTCCATGGGGGAGTCGTCGTTGACGATCTGCTGGCGGCCCATGGCGAGCCGCAGCCGGGCCTCGACCTCGGCGGGACCCGCGGTGTCGAGGAGTACGTCGTCGATGCCCCAGTCGGCGGTGACGGCGGCGAGCCCGCCCTCGGTGACGACGAGGATGAGCGGACAGCCGGGGCCGGTCGAGCGGAGCAGCTGGCAGAGGCTGCGGACCTGCGGGAGGTCGCGGCGGCCGTCGATCAGGATGACGTCGGCACCCGGGGTGTCGACGAGGGCGGGGCCTTCGGCCGGGGCGACCCGCACGTTGTGCAGGAGCAGGCCGAGGGCCGGCAGCACCTCCGTCGAAGGCTGGAGGGCGTTGGTCAGGAGCAGCAGAGAACTCATATGTCTGGTTCCTCCTCGGTCCCTGCGAGGACTGTGTGCAATGACACTGCGCTGCGCTCCCGATGTTCCGTACACCGCGGGTCACCTGGAGTTTCCCGCTTCGTATACAGCCCTTCCGAAAGCACAAAAGGACCCGGTGGCGGCGCTGCCCGAGTCCTCTGCCCAGCAGAATAGCCCACATGAGCATTGGTCCGGCAGGTCATGTGGCACGTTCCGTCGTTCGTCCGGCATATGAGACGAGCAGAAACGGCTCTATGCGGACGTTTCTGCGCACGGACGACGGGGTTTCCATCGATTCCGTATACGATCCCGCCGCCGTCGTATACGACGGCTCCCGGCCACTCTCCCGTGACCTGGTGTTCGTCATGGCCCACGGTTTCACGGGCGACGTGGACCGGCCACACGTACGACGGGTGGTGGCGGCCCTGACGGATTACGCGCCGGTGGTCAGCTTCTCCTTCCGCGGCCACGGCCGGTCCGCCGGCCGCACCACCGTCGGCGACCGCGAGGTCCTCGACCTGGCGGCGGCGGTGGCGTGGGCCCGGGACCTCGGCCACACCCGCGTCGTCACCGTCGGCTTCTCGATGGGCGGCTCGGTGGTCCTGCGGCACGCGGCCCTGCACGCCGGAGCGGACGCCGTGGTCTCCGTGTCGTCCCCCGCCCGCTGGTACTACCGGGGCACCGCCCCCATGCGCCGCGTCCACTGGCTGGTCACCAGACCGGCGGGCCGGCTGATCGGCCGCTACGGCTTCCACACCCGTATCCACTACCGCGACTGGGACCCGGTGCCGATCTCCCCGGTCGAGGCGGTGCCGAAGATCGCCCCGACCCCGCTGCTGATCGTGCACGGCGACAGCGACGGCTACTTCCCGGTCGACCACCCCCGGATGCTGGCCGACGCCGCAGGTGGCGCGGCCGACCTCTGGCTGGAACCGGGCATGGGCCACGCCGAACACGCGGCGGACGACCGGCTCCTGGCCAGGATCGGCGACTGGGCGGTCTCCAGGGCGGGCTAGCCTGACCCCGTACACAGCCGATGTACACAACCGATGTACACAGCCGACTGATCGACTCTCTTGAGGAACCGGATGCCCAAGGTCACGGTGCGCTACTGGGCCGCCGCGAAGGCCGCGGCCGGCATCGCCGAGGAGCCGTACGACGCGGACACCCTCGCCGAGGCGCTGGCGGAGGTACGCGTGCGACACCCC
This sequence comes from Streptomyces sp. NPDC058464, assembly GCF_042721035.1. Taxonomy (NCBI): domain Bacteria; kingdom Bacillati; phylum Actinomycetota; class Actinomycetes; order Kitasatosporales; family Streptomycetaceae; genus Streptomyces; species Streptomyces sp. NPDC058464. The sequence continues at coordinate 74,212 of NZ_JBHXMA010000033.1, read as the reverse complement.
GGGGAACTGGCGCGCGTCCTGCGGCGATGCTCCTTCCTCATCGACGGTGACCCCGTGGGCACGCGCGAACATGAGACGGTACGGCTGGCCGAGGGCGGCACGGTCGAGGTGCTCCCGCCGTTCGCAGGAGGGTGAGCGAGAGCGATGACCAACCAGCCGTATGACTCGTACGGGCAGTACGAGGGCCACGACCCGTCGTACCAGCAGCAGCCTCCCGCCCAGCCGCAGCCGCAGCCGCAGTGGGGGTACGAGGAGCAGCAGTACGCCACGCAGCAGTGGCAGGGGCAGACCTGGGAGACGCAGACGCACGCGCCGGTGCAGGCGGCGGCCGCGGAGACGGGTTACCTGCCGCCGCAGTCCTACGAGCGGCCGTACGTCGCCGACCAGCAGCAGCCGTACCCCACGCCCGCTCCCGCGCAGCCGCAGCCGCAGCCGCAGCCCGAGGCACCCACCCCGGCCCCGACCCCTGCCCCGGCCCCCGCCGAGTCCGCGGACGAGGGCTACGGTCCCGCGACCCTCGCCGGCAACGCCCGCATCACGGACGCCCAGCGGGCCCGCCTGGAGGGCCGCTCGCCGATCATCGAGCCGGGCATGCAGCCGGCGCTGCTCACGGCGGCGCTGGGCCTGCTACTCGCGGTGGCGGCGCCCATCTCCTCGTACGCCCTGGCCGTCCCCCTGGTGATCCTGCAGGCCGTCACGGCGGCGGGCTGGTTCCGGCTGAACGGCATGTGGCCGGCCCGGCAGGGCATCGCGCTCGCCTTCCTGGGCGGGGTCACGGCGGACGTGGCGGTCCTGGTGGCGGGCCGCGACCAGGCGCCGGCGGCGATCCTCGGCCCCCTGGGCATCTGGGTCCTCCTCACCCTCGTCCTCCAGCTCCGCTCGCACGCGGACCCCGACACCCGTATGTACGGCCTGATGGCCACGGTCGCCTCATCCGCGCTGGCGATCATCGCGACCGGTTACCTGGGCGCGGACCCCGACGCGGTGTCGGTCGGCGCGGCCGCGGTCGCGGTGGCGGTCCTGGCCCGGGCGCTGCCCCTGCCGACCCCGGCGTCGGTGACGGTGTCCCTGCTGGCCGCGGCCGGGGCGGGCATCGCGGTGGGCGGCATGACGGGGCTGGGCACGAAGGGCGCGCTGATCGGAGCGTCGGCCGCGGTCTGCGCCCTCGTCGGCCACCGCGCGGCGAGCTACGACTACCCGTCGAGGTTCGTCCACTTCACAGCAGGCGTGGCCCTTCCCCTGACGGCGGCGGCCCCGGTGGTGTGGATCCTGCACTAGCTTTCCCACCCACCCACCCGACTCGGTTCGTGGAACAGCGAGGTCGAACAGCTTTCCCACCCACCCACCCGACTCGGTTGGCAGTGGGGCGAGGTCGAAGAAAAGTGGCTGGGCTTCGAACGCCGGTCGTGCAGCGCCCCGTCAGGGGCGCGGGGCTGTGTCCGACATGCGGCTCCGCCGCGTGGGCGCGACCAGCCCCCACCGGCCCGCGCCCGAACATCGGCCGGTTCACCCCTGATGCGGGGGTCTGGGGGCGGCAGCCCCCAGCATCACCAGCGCCCGCACTGTCACAGCTGCTCGACAATCTCCCGTCGGCCCGCCCCCGCAGGGTTAGCGTGGCGGCACCGACATGAGCAGCCGACCCCGGGGGAAACCGACCACATGCGTGCCCTGCGAATCTTTCTGATCGTCGTCGTCGTCCTCGGCGTCCTCTTCGTGATCGTCGACCGGGTCGCCGTGCACTTCGCCCAGGGCGAGGCCGCCGACAAGCTGAAGACGACGGAGAACCTCGCGAGCACCCCCGATGTCTCCATCAAGGGCTTCCCGTTCCTCACCCAGGTCGCGAGCGGCACCCTCGACGACGTGCACGTCGGCATCAAGGAATACGACGCCACCACCGGCACCACCGGCAAGACCATCCGGATCCAGGACCTGAACGCCGACATGAAGGACGTCACCTTCACCGGCGACTACAGCTCCGCCACCGCGCAGACCGCCACCGGCACCGCGCACATCTCCTACGCCGATCTGCTGAAGGACGCCCAGACGGAGCCCACCGACCTCGGCCTCGGCTTCACCGGCCAGGTCGTCGGGCTCGCCTACGGCGGCAACGGCAAGATCAAGGTCACCGTCGACGTCACCGTCCCCGGCGTCAGCGCCCACCAGAAGGCGACCGTCCTGAGCACGGTCACCGTCAAGGACAACACCGTCCAGGTGCACGCCGACAACCTCCCCAAGCTCGCCGGTGTCGGCCTCGCCGAGGACCGCTTCCGCCAGGCCTCCGACTTCCAGCAGGCGATCGACCAGCTCCCCGGCGGCATCAAGCTGGACAAGGTGGAGGCCGCGCAGGACGGTGTGGAGATCGCGGTGAAGGGTTCGAACGTCCTGCTCGCCGGGTAGAAGCGGCACGGCGGGGACCGGCGCCGTTCCAGCACGCGAGACGGTCGCGTCCGTACAGTAGATGTGATGACCGATACAGGCGCCCGGCTGCCCCCGAATCACGCCCCGGGCACCCACCCCGTCCCACAATTCGGACGATCGCGTCTCACCATACGACATGCCGGTGACATGCCCGCTTATCCGTCCCTACGATCGAGCCCATGAAGCGTCAGGCGGATCTCACGAAGCGGCGGGCAGTCGACCTGTGCCGCGTCGCCGCCATGCTCTGTCGCCCCTTCTGACGGCGGAGGCCGTGCCGCCTCCGCATCCCCCTTGCCCTCCCTGCCGAGGGCATCCGTGCGCTCTGCCGCGCACCCACCCGCACTCGCACGCCCCGCCGCAACTGCCCCGGAGGAGAAAGAGCATGAGCCGCAGCGACGTCCTCGTCGATGCCGACTGGGTCCAGGACAACCTGGACAACCCCGAGATCGCGATCGTGGAGGTGGACGAGGACACGTCCGCCTACGAGAAGAACCACATCCGAGGCGCGATCCGCATCGACTGGACCAAGGACCTGCAGGACCCGGTCCGCCGCGACTTCATCGACCAGGAGGGCTTCGAGAAGCTCCTGTCGGCGAAGGGCATCGCCAACGACACGCTGGTGATCCTCTACGGCGGCAACAACAACTGGTTCGCGTCCTACGCCTACTGGTACTTCAAGCTCTACGGCCACGAGAACGTCAAGCTCCTCGACGGCGGCCGCAAGAAGTGGGAGCTGGACGCCCGCGACCTGGTCGAGGAGGTCCCGGACCGCACCGAGACCACCTACAAGGCCAAGCCGCAGAACACCGCCATCCGCGCCTTCCGCGACGACGTCGTGGCGGCCATCGGCTCGCAGAACCTCGTCGACGTGCGCTCCCCCGACGAGTTCTCCGGCAAGCTGCTCGCCCCGGCCCACCTGCCGCAGGAGCAGTCCCAGCGCCCCGGCCACGTCCCGTCCGCGCGCAACATCCCGTGGTCGAAGAACGCCAACGACGACGGCACCTTCAAGTCGGACGACGAGCTCAAGGAGCTCTACGCCGAGGAGAACGTGGACCTCGCCAAGGACACCATCGCCTACTGCCGTATCGGCGAGCGTTCGGCCCTGACCTGGTTCGTCCTGCACGAGCTGCTCGGTGTCGAGAACGTCAAGAACTACGACGGCTCCTGGACCGAGTACGGCAGCCTCGTCGGCGTCCCGATCGAGCTCGGCGCCAACAAGTAAGCCCCCGACCCCTTAAGGACAGACCATGTGTGGAGCGAAGGCCGGCGGCCCGGACGCCTCGACGATCAAGCCCGGTGAGACCACGATCCAGGGTCAGGTGACGAAGGACGGCGAGCCCGTGGTCGGCTACGTCCGCCTGCTCGACTCGACCGGCGAGTTCACCGCGGAGGTCCCCACCTCCGCCACCGGACAGTTCCGCTTCTACGCGGCGGAGGGCACCTGGACCGTCCGCGCCCTCGTCCCCGGCGCCACCGCCGACCGCACGGTCGTCGCCCAGCAGGGCGGCCTGGCCGAGGTCGCGATCGCGGTCTGAGACCAGCGGCAGCACAAGGGCCGCGCCTCCGGTACCCACACCGGAGCCGCGGCCCTTCGCCGTACCCGGACCGAGCCCCGACGCTGTCTCCACCATGGCGCCGGCCCCTGTCTCCGCCATGGCGCCGGACCCGCCGTGCCGACCTACCCTGGATGCATGCTGGCCCGTCGCCGTCGCGTCGCCCCTTCCTGACGCGTCCCTCGCACTGCTTCGCAGGCTTCGGGGCCGCTGCGCCGGACTCCGTCCGTCGGCCCTGCGGTGGGTGTATGCCGACGGTTCTGCCATGGCGCCGGACCCGCCGTGCCGACCTACCCTGGATGCATGCTGGCCCGTCGCCGTCGCGTCTACTTCGTCATGATGGGGATCTGCATCGGTCTCTTCGTCCTGGCGTGGGGTGTCGTGCGCATCTGGTCGGTCCCCGCCGCGGTGGGGATGTGCGTGGTGGCCATGGTCATCCCGCCGGTCGCCGCGATGGTCGCGAACCGCCGGGGCCCCGACGACCGCTGGTGGGACGATCCCTCCGGCGACCCCCAGTCCGACGAGTGGTGGGACGAGCTGGACGGCAAGAAGCGCCGTCAGTAGACCAGCGGCCGTCAGTAGACCAGCGCCTGGGTACCGTCCGTCATCGCCTCCTGGACGAAGACCTGGGCGCCCGCGATGCGTACGCCCTCGATGACGTCCTTCTCCGTGATGTCCCGGCGGGCCGCGCACTGCGTGCAGAGGGTGAGCGTGCCTCCGGCGAGGATCGACTCGATCAGGTCGGGGAGCGGGGCCGCGTGGGGGAGTTCGAACTCGGCGGCCCGGCCCGGCAGGGCGAACCACGCGGATTCGCCGGTCAGCCACATCGACACCTCGACGCCGCTCGCCACGGCCACCGCCGCCACCGTGAACGCCTGCGAGCACCGCTCGGGGGCGTCCGCCCCCGCCGTCACCTTGATCACCAGCTTCTTCGCCATGCCGGAAGCGTAACCACCGCCCGGGGCGCCCGTGCCGTCGTCAGTATCCGACGGCCTCGCGGAGCAGCAGCACGGTGCCGCGTCCCGGGCGGGGGTCCGCGTTCAGGACGAGCAGGAGGTTGACGGCGCTGGGCGACCCGTACACCTCCCGGGCGCGGGCGTCCTCCAGCGGGAGGGCGTGCTCCTCGACGCGGCGCAGCGCCGTGTTCAGGTCGGGCACCACCTTCTGCGCGCCGACGATCCAGACCGCGTGGCCGGCCCCGCCCGCGTTGGCGGGGAGCTGGCTGCCGCTGCCCGAGGCGAGGACGAGCGAGCCGGTCTCGGTGACCGCGGCGACGCTGTTGACCACGAACTCGGGAACGGCGACCAGCCTGCGGATCTCGTCGGCGTCGGTGACCCGGTCCATGGCCAGGACGCGCGGCCTGACGGCGTCGTACCGCCCGCCGCCGTTGATGTCCTCTTCGATGCCGGACAGCCGGAGCGTCTCGCTGGCCCCGGTGAACACGGTGGCGCCCTCGGGGAGCAGGTCCCTGACCCGGGCGCGCGCGGCCGCGGTGTCGTCCAGGATCTCGGCGGCGAAGCCGTTGGCACGCAGTGCGGCGGCCGTCCGCTCCAGCCGTTCGGACGGTGCCGGGTCGGCGAAGGAGGCGGCAGGGGCCGCTCGGGGCGCCGCGCCCGCCAGCGGGGAGGTGTCGAGGTACCTGACCTCGTACACCCGCTCGGCGAACCGCCAGCCCTCCGCGGTGCGCCGGTAACGGTCGTGGTAGACGGCGTAGTTGAGTCCCTGGCGGCCGTCGAGGGTGCGGGCGAGTTCCTGGATGTAGGCGCGGCCGGTCGCGGTGTCGCCGTCGCCGTCGATCAGGATCGTGCCGGGGTGCGTGTTCTGCACGAAGAAGTCCCACTGGCTCTGCAGCCGCTCGCCCCCGGCGAGGATCTCCTCGCGGCCGATCAGCTCGACGGGGATGTCGGGCATGCGCAGGGCACCGTCGGGGGTGAACAGCGAGGCCAGGCGGGGCCGGTCGCGCATCATCGCCGCGTCGGTGAACTCGCCGCGCAGTGCCTCGATCTCGACCCGGTCCGCGATGGCCTGGAAGTCGTTCATGAAAGTCCCCTCGCCGTCGACGTGTTGTCGTCGTCCTCACCGGTACGACAACGCAGCCCCGCGGAATGTGAGGCGGCGCGTCGGCCTCACATTCCGGCGCGCTGTTCTGTCGTAACGGGTAGGGGCACAGGCACACGGGCGAGCGAGGGAGACGGGCCGGCCATGACCGCGGGAGCCGAGCGGGACGAACAGGGTGCGCAGGGTGAGCAGGGTGCGCAGGGCGACCGGGGCGGCCAAGGTGATCCGGGCCTCCGTGCGGTCATGAGCGAGCGCCGTCAGCTGATCAACCTCGCCTACCGGCTCCTCGGCTCCGTCGCCGACGCCGAGGACGTCGTCCAGGAGACCTACGCCCGCTGGTACGCCATGTCCGCGTCCGAGCGGCAGGCCATCGCGTCGCCCGGCGCCTGGCTGACCACGGTCGCCGGCCGCATCTGCCTGAACCTGCTCGGCTCGGCGCGGGCCAGGCGGGAGACGTACGTGGGCGACTGGATCCCGGAACCGCTGCCCGAGCCCACGGAGTGGATCACCGCGCGCTCCGGCGGGACCGACCCTGCCGACCGGATCACCCTCGACGAGTCGGTGACCATGGCCTTCCTCGTCGTCCTCGACGCGATGACCCCGGCCGAGCGGGTCGCGTTCGTCCTGCACGACGTCTTCAGCTACCCGTTCGGCGAGGTCGCCGGGATCGTCGGCCGCACCCCGGCGGCCTGCCGCCAGCTGGCCTCCTCCGCCCGCCGCCGCATCCGCACCGCGCAGGCCCCCGCCGGCCCGAGCGCCGGGCAGGCCGGCATCGTCAGACGGTTCCGGACCGCGTGGGAGGCCAAGGACATCGAGGCCCTGATCGGCCTGCTCGACCCCGACGCCATCGCGACCGCCGACGGCGGCGGGCTGGCCGTCACCCACCCTTCCCCGATCGTGGGCGGCGAGCGGATCGCCCGTGCCTACGCCGCGATCGCGCGCGTGGCGGGCCACCGCACGACGTTCGTGGAGTGCACGGTCAACGGCCTGCCCGGCCTGGTCGCCCAGCAGGACGGCGCCGTCGCGACCGTCTTCGCCTTCGAGATCGCGGGCGAACGGATCAGGCGGATCTGGGCGGTACGCAACCCGGAGAAGCTCCGCCCCTGGCGGATCACCTGAGGACCGGCACCGGTCGGCCCGTGGTGACCGACTCGACGGCCGCCAGGGCGACGGCCAGGGCCGCGCGGGCGTCCTCGCCGGTCACGTACGGGGTGCGGCCGGTACGGACGGTCTCCGTGAAGTCGGCCAGCTCGGCGACGTAGGCGTCCCGGAACAGGTCCTGGTCGTACGTCGTGCAGGCGGCGCCGATGCCGTCGGGGCCGTAGGCGGTGAGGTGGGTGCGGCGGATGTCGCCCATGGTGAACATGCCGTTCGAGCCGAAGACCTCGCCGCGCACGTCGTAGCCGTACACCGCCTGGAAGTTGGCCTCCGCCGTGGCCAGGGCGCCGTTGTCGAAACGGATGGTGACCACGGCCGTGTCCAGGAGGCCGCGGTCCTTGAAGTCCGGGCGGACCAACGCGTCGGCCATCGCGAAGACTTCCGCCGGTTCGGCGCCGGGGTTGAGGTAGCGCAGGGTGTCGAAGTCGTGGATGAGGGTCTCCAGGAAGATCGTCCACGGCGGGACGCGGGACGGGTCGGCGAGGCCCGGGTCCCGGGTCAGCGAACGCAGCAGCTGCGGGGTGCCGATGTCACCGGCCCTGATCCGGTCGTGGGCGGCCCGGAAGCCCGCGTCGTAGCGCCGGTTGAAGCCGACCTGGAGCGGTACGCCCGCCACCCGCGCCGCCTCGACGGCCCGGTCGGCGTCGGCGAGGGTGACCGCCATCGGCTTCTCGCAGTAGACCGCCTTCCCGGCCTTGGCCGCGGCCTCGACCAGGTCGGCGTGGGTGCGGGCCGGGGTGGCGATCACCACCGCGTCGATGTCCGGGTCCGCGAACAGGTCGGCCGTGTCCGTGTAGGCGGTGGCGCAGCCGAGCCGGTCGGCGAGGGCCCGGGCGGCGCCCGGGACGGGGTCGGCGAGGGCGCCGAGCCGGACGCCGGGCAGCCGGCGGGCGAGCGTCTCGGCGTGGAAGGAGCCCATGCGGCCGGTGCCGATGAGGCCGACGGAGAGGGGGTGCGAGGTGGGCGCGGAGGCCGTGCCGGCCATGGGAGTCATGAGGGTTTCCTTACGTCCGTGGGCGCTGGGCGGGCTGGCAGGGCTGGCAGGGCTGACAGGGCTGGTCAGACGGTGAACGCGGTGCGGAACCGGCGGAGCGCGCTGTCGCTGTCCTCGCTCGCCCAGGCCTCCATCGCCACCGTGCCGTCGTACCCGAGGGCGGCCAGGGCGCGGGCGACCGCCGGGTAGTTGATCTCGCCGGTGCCGGGTTCGCGGCGGCCGGGCACGTCGGCCACCTGGATCTCGCCGATCAGACCCGCGCCGTGCGCCGCGCGGACCAGCTCGATCAGGTTCCCCTCGCCGATCTGGGCGTGGTAGAGGTCCAGGTTCATCCGCAGGCCCGGCCGGTCCACGGCGGCGACCAGCGCCAGCGTGTCGGCGGCCTTCGCGAACGGCACGCCGGGGTGGTCGACGGCCGTGTTGAGGTTCTCCAGCGTGAAGACGACACCGGCCCGCTCGCCCAACTCGGCGACCCGCGTGAGCGTGTCCCGCGCGGCGGCCCACATCTCCTGCGTCGGCTCGCCCTTCACCGGGTCCACGGGCAGCCCGTCCCCGTCCAGGCCGGTGCCGTGCAGGTTGAGTCGCGGGCAGCCGAGCCGCTCGGCCGCGTCGATCGACTCCCGTGCGGTGCGCAGCAGTTCGGCCACGCCGTCCGGGTCCGTGAGGTTGCCCCGCACGTACCCGGTCATCGAGCCGAACTCGGCCGGGGTGCGGGCCAGCGCGTCGAGATCGTGCCGGGTCCAGTCCCAGATCTCGACCTGGAACCCCTCGTCGTGCAGCCGCCGCGCCCGCTCGTCGACGGGCAGGTCCCGGAAGACCATCTCGGCACAGACCGCCAGTGTGAACATCGTCGTCCGCCCCTGTCTGTCATCTGGAAGCTGGCATCTAGAACGTTCTAGATTGCTGCCGTCAGTACGCCAGCACGCGGCAGCCATGTCAAGACATAATTCCTAGAACGTTGCAGTAACCCTGACCTCGGGGTTCACCCTCGTCTACGATCGTCGACACCACCACACACCTGCTAGGGAGACCCGCCGTGCCACCGCCCCCCGCGGTTCCCGACGGCCGTCGGCCGACCCTCGCCGACGTCGCCGCCCGTGCCGGCGTCTCCACGGCGCTGGTCTCCATCGTGATGCGCGACGTGCCGGGCGCGAGCGCGGCCACCCGGGAACGCGTCCTGCAGGCCGCCCGGGAGATCGGCTACCGCCCCGACTCCCGCGCCCGCCTCCTGCGCAGCAACCGCACCCATCTGATCGGCGTGCAGTTCGAGATCCAGGAACCCTTCCACACCGACCTGGTGGAGCACCTGTACGCGGCCGCCGAGTCGGCGGGCTACCAGCTCGCGCTCAGCGCGGTCGCGGCCGGCCGCAGTGAGCGGCAGGCCGTCGAGTCACTGCTCGGCGACCGTTGCGAGGCGCTGGTTCTGCTGGGCCCCCGGGCGCCGGCCGCCCGCCTCGCCGAACTCGCCGCCCTCCTGCCCGTCGTCTCCGTGGCCCGGCGGCTGCGTCCCGCCGTACCCGGCGTCCGGGTCGTCCGCACCGCCGACGACGAGGGCGCCCGCCAGGCCGTCGACCACCTGGTGTCCCTGGGCCACCGGGACATCCTGCACATCGACGGCGGCCGGGCGCCGGGCGCGGCCGAACGCCGCCGCGGCTACCGCACCGCGATGGACGACCACGGTCTCGCCGACCGCGTCCGCGTCCTGCCCGGCGGCCTGACCGAGCAGGACGGCGCCACGGCCGCCCGCACGATCCTCGACGCCACCCCCTGGCCCTCCGCGGTCCTCGCCTTCAACGACGCCTGCGCCACCGGCCTGCTCGGGGCGTTCTTCCGTGCCGGGGTCTCGGTTCCCGGCGAGTTCTCCGTGGTCGGCTTCGACGACAGCCGCGTGGCCCGCCTGCCCCACATCGACCTGACGACGGTGGCCCAGGACGTCTCCCGCATCGCCGAACTCGCCGTCGCCGCGGCAACGACCCGCCTGGACGCGCCGCCCGCTGCCAAGGCGACGAGCGAGGACGTGGTTGCCCCGCGCCTGGTCGTCAGGGGCACCACGGCGCCCGTGTGAGCCCTGACGAGGACGACGCGTTCGACCTGCTGCTGCTGCGCGTCGCCGGAGCCGCACACGGCCTCGCCGTCTTCCTCCGGCAGGGCCTCTTCGGGGTGGGCGGCACGGCCCTCGCGGACACGGAGGAGAGGGCCGCCCGCACGGCCCGGGCGATCGCGCGGGGGTGAGCACCCCGTAGCCCGTAACCCGCGGCACCTGGCCGGTGCGGTGTCGATGTGCGTCCGAGGGGTGGGAGTCGCACAGGTTTTCGGTCACAGTGGGCGTACTCGGTCGAGGAGAAACCGGGGCGGGGGGAGACAGGACCGATGACGGAACCCGATCTGTTCGCACTGGAAGCCGTTGTGGTGGGGCAGCCGAAGCGTTCGATGTGGCGCAGGTACACGGGCCCCCTCCTGGCCGTGTCCACCGTGGAGGGGACTCCGCTCGCCCAGGTCAAGGACATCAACCACCAGCACTTCTTCCTGACGAGAACGTCCGGCGAGTTCATCCTGCGCATCGAGAAGCGGTCCTGGTACGAGCCGCTCCAGCAGTTCGGGCCGGTGCGGTTCCACTTCGTCGACGGAGCGGACCGGGAGGTCGGCACCGCCGGTGCCCGCGGACTCGTCAAGTCCCGGCAGCTGACCCTCCGGACGGAGCGGGGACGCCGGCTCCTGCTCACCCGCCGGGGTCAGCTGTCCGCCGAATGGCACCTCACCGAGCCGGACCCGGCAGGGGACCCGGCGCCGGAGGTCCTCGGCCGGGTCACGGTGAGCAGCATCGACTCGTGGACCGGGTTACAGCAGTACGCCGTCGAGATGGTCCACCACCTGGACGCCTCCGAACGGCAGACGGTCATCGCCTCGGTCGTCTGCCTGCACCTGATCCGCCGGCCCCCGGGCGAGGGCCCCGCGGTGGTGTGAGGTTCACGCCGGGGTCAGCATCGCGTAGTCCGCGAAGACCCGCCGGTACCGCAGGTGCCGGGTCTCCTGCGTGTGCCTGCGCTGCCACTCCTCGACCTCCGCCGGATGCCCGCGCACCCCCGACTCGGCCCCGCAGTCCTCCTCGTCCCCCGACACGCACCGCGCCGCGTACTCGGGCGCCGCGCTCGCGTCCTGCGCGATCACGTACGGCACGTACCGGAAGACACGGCGGGTCACGGCCGGTGCTCCGCAAGCTGGTGCTGGCGCAGCAGCACGTTCGCGTCGGTGGCCGCGCTGTGGTCGTGGGCGACCAGTGCGGTCTCCCGGCGGCCGCCCAGCTCCGTGCAATCGGCGCAGCCGGGGACGGGCCAAGGTGGGCGGCTCAGGTCGTCCGGACTCGGCGGTACGGCCCACGAGCTACGGTCGTTCGCCGCGCGTACGCCCGCGCTCAGCCGCTCTCTGTCGGTGGCGGGCCGCAGCGTCGAGGGATGTGCCTGCCACTCTCTCCCTCCTCCCACAGGACGCAGCATCGCGTACGGCCCCGACTGGTCCCGGTACTCGCCGACCTGGTCGGTGGCGGTGTCGTAGAGCAGGGTTCCGGGCTCCATGGCATTCGCTCCTTTTGTCCAACATCTATACGAAATGAGCGAGTTGGACTACTCTGCGTATCGAGGCTGCTACGAGGATGGCCAGGAGGTGGGGTCGGCACGCCGAGGAGGACCGGTTCTTCCCCGTCTGGCGGCGCTAATTCCACAAATTCCATGGGGAATCAGGGAGGGGCGCGGTGCCGCAGAGGCGGGTGGTGACGGGACGCAGTCAGGAGCCCAGGCAGCGGTTCGCGGAGGAGCTGCGGTTGTTGCGGGCGGAGAGGGGGGTGAGCTTGAAGGGGTTGGCCGAGGAACTGGGCTGGGACGCGTCCAACTTCGGGAAGATGGAGAGCGGGCGGACTCTGGGGAGCCCGGAGATCGTGGAGGCGCTGGATCAGTTCTACGGGACGCCTGGGTTGTTGCTGGCCTTGTGGGAGCTGGCGGTTGGGGATCCGTCGCAGTTCAAGGAGCAGTATCGGCGGTACATGGTGCTGGAGGCGGAGGCGGTGAGCCTGTGGCAGTACTCCGTGAGTAGGCCGCCGGGGTTGCTCCAGACGCCTGGGTACGTGCGCGAGGCGCTCGCGGCCGGTGCCTTGACGGGCGAAGACCTGGAGCAGCAAGTCGATGCGCGCATTGGCCGCCGGTCCGTGCTGGAGGGCGTAGACGCGCCGCCGTTTCGCGTCATTCTTTTCGAGGCGACGCTGCGCAATTCGCTGCGGGATCCTCAAGACTGGCGTGTGCAGCTGGAGTATCTGCTGGAGGCTGCCGAGCGCCCCAACATCACTCTCCATGTACTGCCGTTCGGCACCGGGCTGCACGGCCTGGACAGCACCGACACCATGTTCCTGCGGCTGCCGGACGGTCGTACCGTCGCCTATGCCGAAAACGACGTACGGGGCGAACTCATCGAAGAAACGGGCAAGGTTGAGCGACTGCACCGCACATATGATGACGTACGTGACCGGGCCCTGAGCCCCGCCGAGTCGCGGACGTTCATCTTGCGAGTGTTGGAGGAAGTGCCGTGCGAGCCATCCACTTGAGCAATGTGACGTGGCGGAAGAGCAGTTACAGCAACTCCGACGGCGGCAACTGCATCGAAGTCTCCGACGACCTCATCCGCACCGCCTCCTGGCGCAAGAGCAGCTACAGCAACACGAGTGGCGGCGACTGCGTCGAGGTCGCCGCCGGTCTCCCTTCCCCCTCCCTCGTCCCCGTCCGCGACAGCAAAGCCCCCTCCCGCGGAACTCTCCTCTTCGACGCCTCCGCCTGGGCGGCCTTCGTCCGCGGAGTCAAGCGCTGATCTTCAGGCCGTCCAGCGTGAGGTCGAGCAGGCGCTCGGCGCGTTCCCGTTGTTCGGGCCTCGCCGAGGTGAGGGCGATGCCCTCGAGGGCGGTGGCAAGGTCGGCGGGGCTGATGTCCGCGCGGATCGCGCCGGCGGCCACGCAGGGATCCATCAGTGCGGTGATGGCGGCCCGGATCATGTCCCGGCTCTGGCCGTAGGGGCTGTCTCCTGCCGCGGCGATGGCGCGCAGGGCGTCGATCATGCCGTATTTCGTGGTGACGTAGTCCAGGAAGAGACGCGTCCAGGCGTGCAGGGCCTCGTAGGGCGGCTTCGCTGCGAGCAGGCCGGGGACGGCGTCACAGAGCTGGGCCACCTCGTTGCGGTAGACGGCCTCGATCAGGGCTTCCCGGGTCGCGAAGTTGCGATAGAGGGTCGCGCTGCCCACGCCCGCCTCCTTGGCGATGCGCTCCAGATGCGTGTCCAGGCCCTCGTCGGCGAACATCCGCACCGCCGCCGCGAGGATCTTGTCTCTGTTGCGCTGTGCGTCGGCCCGCAACGGGATCTCCTTCGACTTGCTAACCGGGGGCGCGCCCACTTAGCGTTGGGGATAAGTGGTGGCGCCTCCACTTTCATCGTAGGCCATGCTCTGGCCTGCGCACACCCCCTTGGGAAGGGCGTTGATCATGTCATCAGGGATCGAGGGCAAGGTCGTGGCGATCACGGGTGCCAGCAGCGGTATCGGTGCGGCGACAGCGGCCTACCTTGCTGAGAGGGGCGCGCGGCTCGTGCTCGGGGCCCGGCGGGAGGACCGGCTGAACCAGGTCGTGGACCAGATCACGGCGAAGGGAGGTTCGGCCGTGGGGGTCGTCGTCGACGTGACGCGCCGGGCGGACCTGGGGCGGCTGACGGACACGGCGGTCGACCGGTTCGGGCGGCTCGACGTCCTGGTCTCCAACGCCGGCACGATGGCGGTGTCACCGTTCGACGAACTGCGCCAGGACGACTGGGACGCGATGGTCGCGACGCATGTCACCGGACTGCTGAACGGTATCGGGGCCGCGCTGCCGGTCTTCCGGCGGCAGCGCTCCGGCCAGTTCGTCAACGTCGCCTCCACCGCGGCCAACGTCGTGAAATCCCCGCAGGGCGTCTACGCGGCGACCAAGACGGCGGTGAAGGTGCTGACCGAAGGGCTGCGGCAGGAGTCGGGACCTGACCTGCGGGTCACCCTGGTCTCCCCCGGGTTCACCGACACCGAGGGGGTGGGCAGGGGAGGGAGTCCCGAGGCGGCGGCAGCACTGGCTCGGCAGCGTGACGAGATCGCGATGCCGCCCTCCGCCGTCGCGTCCGCGATCGGTTACGCGATCGAGCAGCCCGTCGGCATCGACATCAGCGAGATCGTCGTCCGGCCGACCGTGCAGGCCTGACGCGCACGGCGCCGGACCGCCCCGGCATCGGAACGGGGGGCATCCCCCGGATCCCCCCATCCCCTCGGACGCGGGCTGTCACCGGTCCGGTGCGGCGATCACCGGTAGGCGCCCACCGCCACCCGCACGAACGACCGCAGCAACGGATTGCCGTCCCCCTCCGCCCATGCCACCACCACCCGGCTCGGCGGCATGTCGGAGACCGGCACCACGGTGAGCCCGGCTCCGGGGTCGTGGCCGGCCAGCGTCATGCCGACCGTGCCGTTCCAGAGCACGGCCTGCCGGCATTCCTGAACGGCCCGTACCACCGGCCCCTCCCGCACCTCCCCGCCGTTCCAGTACGACTGCCAGAGCCGGTCCGTGTCCTCCGGGAACCGGAACCAGTGCCGGTCGGCGAGGTCGGCCAGCTTCAGGCTCTCCCGGCCGGCCAGCGGATCGTCGGCACGGAGCAGCGCCCCCACCGGGTCGGCGCGCAACTCCCGTACCACCAGCCCTGTCTCGTCGAACGGCGCGCGGGTGAGCGCGATGTCGACGGCACCGGCGTGCAATCCGCACGTGGGGTCCGTCAGGTCGGTCTCGCGGATACGGATCTCGACGCCCGGGTGCCGTTCGCGGTACGCCCGGGCCAGCCGCCGTACGCCCGGATCCGTGCTGTCGCCCAGGAGGCCGACGGTGAGCACCCCGGCGCCCGCCGCCGTCGCGACCCGCACGCGCAGCCTGTCGGCCTGGTCGAGGAGTGCGCGGGCCTCGTCCAGCAGGACCGCTCCCACCGGGGTCAGGGCGACCCCGGCCGGCGACCGCTCGAAGAGCCGCGCGCCCAGCTCGGCCTCCAGCGCCCTGACCGCACGGCTCAGCGGGGGCTGGCTCATATGGAGCCGTGCGGCGGCCCGGCCGAAGTGGAGTTCCTCGGCGACCGCCACGAAATAGCGCAGCGTACGTAGCTCCATGCTGCAACGATACCGATCGGGTATCGGGGCGACGGAACAGGTCTTGGACGGCCGGACCGCCCAGGACGTCGAATCGACGCATGACGACTCACGCCAACAACACCCCCGCCGTATCCGTCGTCGGACCCGGCGACGGCGAGGTGCTGATGCTCGGGACCACCCGTATGCGGGTCCTGGAGGACGGACGTACCACCGGTCACCGGCTCGGTCTCGCCGAGTCCGTCCTCGCGCCGCACACCCCCGGCCCGCCGCAGCACCGGCACGCCCGGCACGACGAGGGGTTCTACGTCATCTCCGGCTCGGTCCGCTTCACCGTCGGGGACGAGGAGTACGACGCCGGGGCCGGGACGCTCGTCATGGTGCCGCCCGGCGCCCCGCACACCTTCGCCAACGTCACCGGCGAACCGGCCGTCATGCTCAGCACGTTCACGCCCGACCTCTACGTGCAGTACTTCCGCGACCTGCGGGACATGTTCGCGGCCGGTGCGGCGCCGACCCGGCAGGCGAACATCGACGCGATGAGCCGATACGCCACCGAGCCCGCCTCGTGAGGGGCGCGTACTGGGCCGTGGCCGGCCTGCTCGCCCTGTTCTACCTCTACGGGGGCGGGCTGAAGGTCGTACGGAGCAGGGAGCGGCTGCGGCCGATGATGGCGTGGGTGGACGGCATGCCGATGGCGGCCGTGCGGGCGATCGGGGGCGTCGAGGTGCTCGGTGCGGTCGGCCTGGTGCTGCCGCGGCTCACGGGTGTCGCGCCCTGGCTGGCCCTGGTCGCGGCCGTCGGCTTCGCCGTTCTCCAGGTGGGCGCGATCGGAGTCCACCTGAGGATGGGGGACCGTCAGGTCGGCCTCAATGTCGCGCTGTTGCTCGTGGCCGCGGTGACCGGCTGGCTCGCGGCGGTGTCCTGATCGTGATTAATCCTTGTACAACTCATTGAACGGACCATGAGTCTCCTGTGGGGCGTGGATCAAGGAATTCACGTTCCCGTTGTGCACAGGGGGACGAAATGGATGAATCAGAGACACCTCCGGAACCTAGGCCGGAAGCAGCTTCGGAAACGCCACCGGAGACACCGCTGGCAGCACCGTCGGCAACGCCTCGCCGTACCGCCGCGCTGATCGCCGGCGCCGCCGTACTCGGCGTCGTGGCCGGCATCTGCGTCGGCTACCTCGTGCAGGCCGACCGCGAGCCCACCGCCCTGCCGCCCCTCTCCCAGCCGTCGATCGCGCAGGCGAAGGGCGCCGGCCCGGAGCCGCTGTCGGCCGCCCGGGACCGGAAGGTCAAGGTCGACGGCGATCTGCGCAAGCTGCTGCTGAAGAAGCCGCGCGGGGCGGGCAAGGCAGTCGTCGAGGCGGGCGACGACGGATGGATGGACCTCGCCGAGTACGCGGACACCTTCAAGTACCCGGCCGGGGCCTTCCGGAGCCTGACCGAGGACGAGGAGTTCCGCCGGGCCGCCGTCACCGACTGGCGTGAGGGCAGCACGTTCAGTGTGCAGATCAGGCTGGTCCAGTTCCGCCAGGAGGAGACGGGCACGGAGGCCGCCGACGCGGCGTCCGACGGCAACTACTACGCCATCACGCCGGACAACTACGACACGCACAGCTGGCCGATACCCGGCACGGGCGACGGCATGGTGTACGTCCGCTCCAAGCCCGACACCTCCTACGGCGTGAGCCTGTACTCGGCGGAGGCGCACGCCTGGCGCGGGGACATCGAGATGCAGGTCTGGATCTACGACACGAAGCCGATCCCGAAGGCGAAGGTGCTGGACCTGGCGAAGCGGCAGATGGAGCAGCTGTGAGCGAGAACCAGGAAGCAACCTCCGTGACCCCTGAGCCGACCCCCGCCCAGCAGCCCGCGGCCCCCGAGCCGACGCTCGCCGAGCCTGCGGCCACCGAGCCGACGCTCGCCGAGCCTGCGGCCACCGAGCCGACGCTTGCCGAGCCTGCGGCCACCGAGCCGACGCCTGCTGAGCCTGCGGCTACCGAGTCGACGGCCGCCGAGCCGACAGCAGCCGAGCCTGCGGCCGACGCCCCGGACCCCGCTCTCGCGGACCCGGCCCTCGCTCTCGCGGACCCGGCCCCCGCCGACCCCGCCGCCCCCACCCCGAAGCGCCCCCGTGACCCCCGTCGTATCGCCACCCTCGTCGCCTCCGGCGTCCTGGCCGCGGCCGTGCTCGGCGCCGGGGCCTGGACCGTCGTCGCCGTGCACGACGCCGACCGCGACCCCGGTGCCCCCGTCTGGAGCCTTCCGAAGGCCGCCAAGGAGACGAAGGCGGCCTCGGTCGGCGGTCTCCGGGGGATGCTGCTGCCGTACGGCTCCGACACGTACGGGCGCGGCCCGGACATGGCCGAGTTCGGGTCGGACGCCGCGCTGACCGGTGCACAGGCGACCCTGCTGCGCAAGGAGTCGATCAAGGACCTGCCGCGTTCGCAGCGGCGGGAGCTGGAGCGGCAGATGGACCGGAACCCGGTCCGGGGCATGGCGATGCGCAGCTACGTGAGCAAGGACGCGCCGGGCTACCCGTACACGATGGAGATCGTGCTGGCGCAGATGGGGAACGAGCGGACGGTCCGCTCCATGGCCGGCGTCCAGAAGGAGCTCTTCGACGCGCTGAAGGTGTTCCGCAAGGGCCCGGAGATCAAGGGGTACAAGGACTCGACCGCGTGCTTCCTGACGCCGGCCGACAAGGACGTGAAGCTCGACACGATGTTCTGCTCCGGCTACGTGGGCGACATCCTGGTCACCACGACGGCCACCGCGGCGAAGCCGCTGGACAAGCAGAGCGCGGCGGACATGCTCCGCGCACAGCTCGACCGCATCAAGGAGCCGGGGGCGGCCGTATGACCATGGAAGTGAACCAGCAGCCGGAACCCGACGTCACCGCTGTCGCCACTGCCGTCGATGCCACTGCCGGCGACGCCACTGCTGCCGACGCCCCCGAGGAGCGCCCCGAGGTGCGCCCCGACGAGCACCCCGAGGCCCAGCCCCAGCAGCCCGCTCCCAAGGACCGGCGCCTGCTGCGCGCCGCGCTCCGCTGGGGCGCCGCCGTCGCCGTCTTCGCGGTGGTCGGCGGCGGGACGGCGTACGGCATCACCAGCCTCGACCGCACCGACGTCCCCGGTCTCGCCACGCACTCCGACGGCCGCTGGGCGTACCCCGTCCTCGTGAAGCCCCCGCTGCCCGCCGGCAGCCCCGGCCCGAACGACGACGCCCGCAACCCGGCCGGCACCCACTACGCCGACCTGCGCGAACTCGTCCTGCCCGCGCCGAAGGGCGCGAAGGCCGACGCGTCGCTCAAGGGGACGGACGGCTGGCTGGCGACGAAGACGTTCCTCAAGGAGTTCTCGCTCGCGCCGGACCGCGAGGACGTGGGGCAGCGGCTCACCGACAACGGGCTGCGGCACATCGCGGCCCGCGGCTGGACCACCGCCGACGGCACGCACACCCGCGTCTACCTGCTGCAGTTCGACACCGGGGCGGTCGCCGACCACGTGCTCGGCGACGAGCTCACGGTGAACGAGGCGCCGATCTACCGGGTGCGGGGCGGCGACGCGTTCGAGCCGGACGACCTCCTCCCGAAGGCGGCGCAGGTGGCGGACGTGCACACGGTCCTGGTCCACGAGGCCAGGCCGTACGGCGCCGAACAGGTGCGCGAGGCCTATCTCGCCTCCGGGGACACCGTCGCCGTGATCGTCCAGTCCCGGAAGGGCAGCGCGCTCGCCGTGCCCTTCCGGCAGACCGTGACCCTGCAGGGCGAGCTGCTGGGCTGACCCCACGCGGGCGTACCTCGCCAAGAGGGCCGGGTCCGGGCCGCGTAAGCTGGGGCCCGGCTCTTGTACGTACGCCCGCCTTCGCTCAAGGAGCACCCGTGGAAGCCTTCTTCGAAACCCTGCTGGTCCTGGTCTGCGTCGGCGTCGTCGCCTTCGCCTGGCTGACCGTGAAGAAGCTGTACCAGGGCCAGCGCTGAACCGAGTCCGACCCTAGGAACCCCCACTCATGATCGAGATTCCGTCCGACCTGCACAAGGACCTGGTCCCGCTCGCCTTCCTGCTCGGCAGCTGGGCCGGCGCGGGCGTCCACGACTTCCCGGGCTCGGAGAAGTGCAACTTCGGCCAGGAGGTCAGCTTCAGCCACGACGGGCGGGACTTCCTGGAGTACCACTCCCACACCTGGGTGCTGGACAACGACGGGAACAAGGTCCGTCCGCTGGAGTCGGAGTCCGGCTTCTGGCGCATCGACGCCGACCGCAAGGTCGAGGTCACGATGGTCCGCGACGACGGCGTGATCGAGATCTGGTACGGCGAGATGGCCGCGAAGACGCCGCAGATCGACCTGGTCACCGACGCCGTGGCCCGGACGGCGGCCTCCGCCCCGTACAGCGGCGGCAAGCGGCTGTACGGCTACGTCAAGAGCGACCTCATGTGGGTCGGCGAGAAGCAGACCCCCGAGGTCGAGCTGCGCCCCTACATGTCGGCCCACCTGAAGAAGGTCGTCACCCCGGAGGACGTCGAGCGCTGGGCCAAGGCCCTCCCCGACGACATGCCGGACGACGGCATCGCGTTCTTCAAGTAGTTCCGAACATCGGAAGTAGTTCTAGACTTTCGGTGTGGTGAGCACCGACTGGAAGAGCGACCTAAGGCAGCGCGGCTACCGGCTGACGCCGCAGCGGCAACTCGTGCTCGAAGCCGTGGAGACCCTCGAGCACGCGACCCCCGACGACATCCTCGGTGAGGTGAGGAAGACGGCGTCGGGGGTCAACATCTCGACGGTCTACCGGACCCTGGAGCTCCTGGAGGAGCTCCAGCTGGTCAGCCATGCCCATCTCGGGCACGGGGCGCCGACGTACCACCTCGCGGACCGGCACCACCACATCCACCTGGTCTGCCGCGACTGCGACAACGTGATCGAGGCGGACGTGGCGGTGGCCGCGGAGTTCACCGCCAAGCTGCGGCGGGACTTCGGCTTCGAGACGGACATGAAGCACTTCGCGATCTTCGGGCGCTGCAAGGACTGCGCGCTGAAGAGGGCCAAGGGGGCGTCTCCCGCGTCCGCATCCGTCCAGAGTTCAATTACCGAGTCGTAGGCTTACTCATATGAAGAGCCCTCTGCTGTCCCTGCCCGGCGCGGTGCCCGCCGAGGGCGTGGACGAAGGCGTCGCCGCGCACTACGGCGACCTGTTCCGCGAGCAGCGCGCCCTCGCCGACGGCGCCGGTTTCGTCGACCTCTCCCACCGGGGGGTCGTGGCCGTCACCGGCGAGGACCGGCTGAGCTGGCTGCACCTCCTGCTCACCCAGCACGTCAGTGCGCTGCCGGCCGGCGAGGCCACCGAGGCGCTGATCCTCTCCGCGCACGGCCACATCGAGCACGCGCTGTACCTGGTCGACGACGGTACGACCGTCTGGGCGCACGTCGAGCCCGGCACCCAGGAGGCGCTGATCGCCTACCTGGAGTCGATGAAGTTCTTCTACCGGGTCGAGGTCGCCGACCGGACGGACGACTTCGCCGTCGTCCACCTGCCCGCCGGGTCGATCGCCGAGGTGCCGGACGGCGCCGTCGTCCGCGAGACGGCGTACGGCCGTGATCTCTTCCTGCCCCGCGCCGACCTGGAGCCGTACGCCCGGAAGGCGGGTCCGGCCGCCGGGCTGCTCGCCTACGAGGCGCTGCGCGTCGAGCACCACCGGCCGCGGCTCGGCTTCGAGACCGACCACCGGACCATCCCGCACGAGCTGGGCTGGATCGGCACCGCGGTGCACCTCCAGAAGGGCTGCTACCGCGGCCAGGAGACCGTGGCCCGGGTGCAGAACCTCGGCAAGCCGCCGCGCCGCCTGGTCTTCCTCCACCTGGACGGCAGCGACGTCCACCTGCCGCCGCACGGGACCGAGATCCGGGTGGCCGACGAGGGCGAGGACGGCCGGAAGATCGGCTTCGTGACGACGTCGGTACGCCACTTCGAACTGGGCCCGGTGGCCCTGGCGTTGGTCAAGCGCAACGTCCCGGCGGACGCCCGGCTGATCGCGGGGGAGACGGCCGCGGCACAGGAAGTGATCGTCGAGCCGTAGCCCCGCCGCGGGGATCCGTCCACAGGCTGTGGATCTCCACGGGCGGTGAATCCCCCAGGCCGTGGATCTCCACAGGCTGTGGATCTCCGCAAGCTCGCTGCGAGATATGCCGTTGACACTCCATAATTGGCAACGGGCAGCGACCACTTGGACACGGTGTGCACGTGTTCGACCCGATGAGCGGGGTGCCCTCGGGGGGAGGCGCCGTGACACCGCAGGAGGAGTTCGCCGAGGCGCTGCGCGTCCGCCGGGAGGCCGCGGACCTCTCCCTCGCCGAGCTGGCCCGCCGGGTGCACTACAGCAAGAGCTATCTCAGCCGGGTGGAGAACGGCCTGCGGCCCCCGGGCCGGCTGCTGGCCGAGCGCTGTGACGCCGCTCTGCGGGCCGACGGCGCCCTGCTCGCCCTGCTGCCGCCCGGACCCGAGCAGCACGAGAGACGGGACGAGAAGCGGGCCGAGGCCGACCAGCCCGTCCGCTCCACCCGGCGTCGCCCGTCCCCCGGTCCGGCCCCGGCCCCGGCCTCCGTCCCGGTCCCGGCCGTCGACCCGCCCGCCCGGCCGAGCGGCTACGGCGCCGCCTTCGACCAGCACATCCGGCGCGGCGACACCCGCCACCTGCTCGGCGAGATGTACGAGGCGGGCCGGCACTACCAGGCCGCCTACGAGGCCGCCGGCGGCGACGAACTGGCCCGCGCGCACGCCGTCGTCCGCAGCGCCCGGCGCTGGTCGGACCCCGGGCAGGTCGACCGCGACCTGCTGTTCCGCATCGACGCCTGCCTGGCCGCGCTGGCCGGCCGCGAGGACACCCGGGCGGTGGAGCTGCGGCTCCAGCTCACCGCCCACCGGGCCAAGAAGCTCGCCATGGCCATCGGCGACGACACCGCGGTCACCGGCGCCGAACCCCGCACCGGCGCCCGGCTGGCCCGCCAGGCGCTGGCGGAGCTGCGCGAGCGCGGCCGCCGGCCGGCCGGAGCACCCGGCGGCGTCGGCGACGAGGCCCGCTGCGAGGTGCTGACCGAGACCCGCTGGGCGCTGTACGACTTCGAGCCCGCCCGCACCCTGCTCGCCCTCTCCACCGAGCTCCGCGACCTCGCCGTCCGCTCCCACTCCGCCTACTTCCAGGGGGAGGCGCTGGTCGCCCTCGCCATCGACCAGCTGCGCACCGGCCGGGTGCCCGCCGCCGAGGCGACCCTCAGCCGCCACCGCGAGTACGCGGCCCGGCACCGCAGCCGCCTCGCGCACTGGCAACAGGGCACGTTGGACGCCCTGATGAACCTGTGGCGCGGGGATTTCGCCGCCGCCGAGGGCTGGATCCTCGGGGAGGCCGGTGAGGTGGCGGCGGCGATGGAGACGGGGTTGTCGATGCCGGCGGACGCCCTGAGCCAGACCGTGCTCGGCCAGGAGTTCTGGCTGCGCCACGAACAGGGCCGCCTGGCCGAGCTGTTCGCCTCCCCGCGGATGGCCGGCGTCCAGCGCCGCGGCTACTTCCCGGTGTGGCGGGCGGGCCTCGCCCTGGCGCTGTGCGAGACCGGACGGTACGAGCAGGCCGCGGACCAGTTGCGGGCGTTCGCCGCCGACGCCGACGGCTTCACCCGGTTCCCGCCGAGCGGCTGGGCCCTGCCCACCGCGGCGACCCTCGCCCTGGTCTGTACCGAGCTGGCGGAGCGCACGGACCGCCGTGCCGAGGTGTCGGCGTACGTCCCGGCGCTGCGCGCCCTCCTCGACGCGCACGGCGACGAACTGGTCCTGGCCGGCTGGCCGACCGTGCTGCTCGGCCCCGCCGCCCGCTTCAGCGCCCTGCTCGCGCTCGTCGCCGGCGAGCCGGAGACCGCGCTCGGGCACCTCGCCCGCGCCGTACGCCTGGCGCAGCGCTACCCGGCGCAGATGGCCCGGCTCCGCCTCGACGAGGCCCGCGCCCGGCTCCGTACCGGCTCGCCCGCCGCCCGGGCCGCCGCCCAGACTGCCGCCCAGACTGCCGTCCAGGCCGCCGCCCAAGGCCTGGCCCGGACCGCGCTCGGCACGGCGGAGGAGCTCGGCATGGCGGCCCTGGCCCGGGACTGCCGGGAGCTGCTCACATCTCCAGCAGGACGGTGAACGGGCCGTCGTTCGTCAGCGACACCCGCATCTGCGCCCCGAACCGCCCGGTCGCCACGGTCGCCCCCAGCGACCGCAGCTGCGCGACCACCTCGTCCACCAGCGGCTCGGCCACCTCGCCGGGCGCCGCCGCGTTCCAGGTCGGCCGCCGCCCCTTGCGGGCATCGCCGTAGAGCGTGAACTGGCTGATGACGAGCAGCGGTGCGTCGACGTCACTGCACGACCGCTCCTCCGCCAGCATGCGGATCGACCAGAGTTTCCGGGCGAGTTGGGCCGCCTTCTCCTTCGTGTCCTCGTGGGTCACGCCGACGAGCACGCACAGGCCCTCGCCCTCGATAGCGCCGACCGTCTCGCCGTCCACGACGACGCTCGCGCCGTCCACCCGCTGTACCACCGCTCGCATGCGGACCATCATGCCCGGTGTCCGCCCGGCCCTCGCAGGGGGTTGCCGCGGGGCCCATTATTGATCCTTAACGTCCCAACTAGGGCCGTTCGGGGGCACTCGGTCACATTGCGGCCACTTGGGGTGGCACCATGCTTCCACACGCCGGTCGAGGGGACGGTTGAGACGCATGAGCACACCGAGTACCGGGCGACTGAGGACGCAGGGCACGCAGAGCGTGCAGAGCCTGCACCGGCCGCCCGTACAGCGCGGCGAGGACATCCCGCTGCCCGCGGAACCACCGGAGCACGACCTGGCCCGCCTGAGCCTGCCCGAACTGCGCGTCCTGCGCCGGGACGCCCAGCGCGACGAGGCGGACCTGAGCTATGTACGACGGCTGCTCCAGGGCCGTATCGACATCCTGCGCGCGGAACTGGCCCGCCGCTCCCCGGCGGGCGCGGCCTCCGTCGTGGACCGCCTCCCGGAGATCCTCACGGACGCCCCGGCCCGCCACCGCTCCTCCGCCCGCCACGTCACCCTGGGCACCCCGCACAACGAGGAGTACGGCAGGCTGGCGGCCGACATGCTGGCCGAGGTCGAACTCTCCGACCTGCGGGCCCGCACGGACACCGAGCTGACGGCGGCGATGGGCCGCCTGGTCCGCTACGAACAGGAGGTGTCCCGCCGCAGGCAGCGCCTGCAGCGGACGGCGGACGATTCGAGCGGCGAGATCACGAGGCGCTACCGGGAGGGCGAGGCGCAGGTCGACGATCTGCTGACGTGAGGCAGAGCGCCCCTGTCTTCGGTCCTTCAGGGGCGCGGGACTGTATCGATATGCGGCTCCGCCGCGTGGGCGCGGCCAGCCCCCACCGGCCCGCACCCGAAATTGAATCGGCACCACCCCCACCCACCACCTACCGTGCTGTCATGACTGACGCCGTCGAAGTCCGCCCCATAACCGAACCCGAACTCGCCGACTGGCACCGCGCCCTGTCCACCGGCTTCCTCCAGACCCCCACCCTCTCGGCCGACCAACTGGACGCCCGCCGAAGGCAGTTCGTCCCGGGCAGGCTCCTCGGCGCCTTCGACGGCCCCCGCTGCGTGGCGACGTTCCGCTCCTTCGACCAGGAGCTGACCGCGGTCGGCGGCGCGACCGTCCCCGCCGACGCCATCTCGAACGTCACCGTGACCCCCACCCACCGCCGCCGCGGCCTGCTCACCCGCATGATGAGCCAGGACCTGGCCGCGGCGAAGGAGCGCGGCGACGTGGTCGCGACCCTGATCGCCGCCGAGTACCCGATCTACGGCCGCTACGGCTTCGGCCCGGCGACCACGCTGACGGAGTGGACGGTCGAGGTCCCGCGGTCCGGCCTGGACCCGCGCTGGTCGGGCCCCGGGGACGGCGGCCGTATCGACCTCGTCGACGGCGAGGACATCCGCAAGCTCGGCCCCGACCTGCACGAGCGCATCCGGCGCAGCACCCCCGGCGCGGTCAGCCGCACCGACCTGTGGTGGCAGTTGCGCACCGGCGTGGTCCGCTTCGACGAGGAGTGGAAGGAGCCCTACTTCGCGGTGTACCGCTCGGCGGCCGGCGAGGTGGAGGGCATCGCGTCCTACGAGTCGGACGACAACTGGCAGGGCAAGCAGCCGTACAACACGGCCGAGGTGCACTGGCTGCTCGGCACGACCCCGGCGGCCGAGCGCGCGCTGTGGCACTACCTGTGCTCGATCGACTGGATCACCCGGGTGAAGACCGGCTGGCGGTCGCCGGACGACCTGCTGCCGCACTACCTGCCCGACCCGCGCGCCGCACGCGTCACCAACCAGGCGGACTGGCTGTGGGTGCGGATCCTCGACGTCGTACGGGCTCTGGAGGCGCGGACGTACGACAGGGCGGGCTCGCTGGTCCTCGAGGTCGCGGACCGGCAGGGGCTGGCCGGCGGCCGGTTCCGGCTGGACGCCTCCCCCGAAGGCGCGTCCTGCACCCCGACCACCGACACCCCCGAACTCACCCTCGACATCGCCGAGTTGGCGAGCGTCTGGCTCGGGGACCAGTCCGTGGCGCGGTTGCACGCGCTCGGACGGGTCCGGGAAGAGCGAGTGGGCGCCGCCCGGGAGGCCGACGCCCTGCTGCGCACGTCCGGGCGTCCTTGGTGCCCGGACATCTTCTGAGGCGGGTCTCCTTCCTCCCGGGGGCGGTACTCAATCCGTAGCGAGCTGTGAAGTTGTGACTGTGCGGGTCTGCCTGTGTTCGGTTGTCGGTGTTCAGTTGTGACTGTGCCGTGTGCTGGTCGTGCGCCCCGACAGCCGGCCCTGGTGGACCGGGCTCCCGGCTCCCCTCCGGAAGGGAACCCGGATGGCCAACCGCCGAGGAAGTATGACCATGTTGCTTGAGTTGGTGACCAACTCAAGAGTACTTATCTCCACTTGGATGCGACTCATAACCACCTTCCCGTGAACTGCCGAAAGATGGCGGGAAGTTGTACTGTTTGTCCGTGGACCCGGAACTCGCCTCCGTCAATGGGCGGAAGAGGTCACAGCGGCCTCAGGCGTCACACCGCGAGGTGGCCGACGAGCTGCGCACCCGGATCAGGTCCGGGGTGCTGCGGCCGGGCCAGCGCATGCCCACACAGGCCAAACTGGCCGACGAGTTCGGCGTCGAGCGCGGAGCCGTACGGCAGGCCCTGCGCATCCTGCAGTCGGAGCACCTGCTCATCAACGTGTCGAAGGGCGCTCCGGCGACGGTGGCCCAGGGTCAGGGCCCGGCGCGGCCCGCGAGGGGCCGGGAGGCGCCGCCGCAACCGACCATGGTGGCCCTCACCCCCCGCATAGAGGCGGCCTTCGCGGCCTCGCACGTGAGGATCGACGCGCTCTGCCTGACCTCGGTCTCGCTCAACCTCGCGCTCGGCGGGCCGCTGCGGCTCATCCACGCGGGGAGTCTGGAACCGGCCAAGATCGACGTCCGGGTGCTGCTGCCGAGCCGGGACATCGACCTCGCGTTCCCGACGGCGGTGGCGGCCGACGCCTCGGCCGAGGACGCGGTGCACGACCGCTGGCTGGCCCAGCGCAACGCCCAGGGGCAGGTGCTGCAGCACAACCTGCTGGCGCTGCGCGCCACGCACGGCATCGACGTGCACGTCACCTTCCGGGCCCTCCCGTTCACCCCGCCGGTCAAGCTGTACCTGCTCAACGGGGCGGAGGCGCTCTTCGCGTACTACACGCTGGGGCGCCACGAGCGGGAGATCGACCACGAGCACCTGCAGACGTACGACGCCGAGGGCACGCGGTCGATGCTCTTCGCCTTCGAACAGGGCGCGGGGCTGCGGGACACCACGTTCGTGGACCAGTCCACGAGGTGGTTCGACGCCCTGTGGGAGACGATCAGTTCGGAACTGCACCTGACGGCCTAAGCGGCCCGTCGGTCCCTACAGGGCGGGCCCGGTCAGCATCAGCGCGAGCAGGACGGCGCCGGCGGAGCTGAACGCCGGGCTCTTGGCCTTGATCCCCACGGTGAGCAAGAGCAGGCCGATAATGCCAGTGGCACCGTACTTCGACTGGACCATCTGCTCGAAGCCGATGACGAAGACGGCGGAGACGAGAGCGAGGGCGGCGGGCATGGTGGTTCCCCCATCAGTCGGGAAGCAAGGCTTCCGCCAACTTGACCAAGTTGGTGACCAACTCTGATTAAGTTGTCCCCAGTTGGCTACTACTTATAAACAACCTTCAAACAACTCCCGCTAGATGGATCAAAGTTGTAGCGTTTGGTCGTGACTCAGGAGAACGTGGCAGTGAACGGCGGCAGCACACCCAAGGAGATCGCCGACGCCCTGCGGGAACGCATCCGTTCGGGCGACCTCAAGGCCGGCGACCGCCTGCCCACCCAGGCCGAACTGGCCGAGGAGTTCCGGGTGGAGCGGGGGACCGTACGCCAGGCCGTGCGGGTACTGCAGGACGACGGTTTCCTCGTCGACGTCGGCAAGGGCAGCCCGCCGCGCATCGCCGAGCCGTCCGCCCCGGCGCTCGACGAACCCCAGCCGACGATGGTCGGCCTCGGCCCCCGTATGACGGAGGCGTTCGCCGCCGAGCACGTCCGCATCGACGCCGCCTGCCTCACCGCCCAGAGCCTGCTGCCGGCCCTCGCCGAGCCGCTGCGCATGATCCACGAGGGCCGGTTCCGCCCCGAACGCATCGACGTCCGGGTCCTGCTGCCCAGCCGGGACATCCCGCTCGCCTTCCCGACGGCGGTCGACGGCGACGACGACACGGTCCACAACCGCTGGCTCGGCATGCGCAACGCCCAGGGCCAGGTCCTCCAGTACAACCTCCAGGGCCTGCGCTCCACCCACAAGATCGACGTGAACGTCACCTTCCGGGCCCTGCCGTTCACCCCGCCGATCAAGCTGTACCTGCTCAACGGCGCGGAGGCGCTGTTCGCGTACTACACGGTCACCCGCCGCGAGGAGCAGACGGAGGACGGCCTGCTCGACATGTACGACGCCGTCGGCTCGGAATCCCTCCTCTTCTCCTTCGAGAAGAGAACCAGCCAGCGGGACGCCGCGTTCGTGGAGCAATCGCAGAAGTGGTTCGACGCCCTCTGGGAAACCATCACGACGGACCTGACACTCTCTTAGTGACTTCTGATACGACGCAGACTGAACTGGTGGCGGCCGAGCGCAAGAACACGACCGAAGAGCTCACCCGACTGGTCAGAGACGCCCGTGTCGTCCTCTGGGACTTCGACGGGCCGATCTGCCGGTTGTTCGCGGGCCACTCGGCGGCAGGCGTGGCCGGCGACCTGGTCGAGTGGCTGGCGGACCGGGGCCTGCACAGCCTGGTCACGGACACGGAGCGGGACTCCCTCGACCCGCACCTGGTACTGCGCGCCGTGGACCGCCGGCACCCCGGCAGCGACCTGGTCGCGGAGCTGGAGGAACGTCTCACCAAGGAGGAACTGCGGGCCACGTCGACGGCGATGCCCACGGCGTTCGCGGACATCGTCATCCAGACGTGGCGTGCGCGTGGCGCCCGCATGGCGGTCACCACCAACAACTCCCCCCGGGTGGTTCGCGCCTACCTCGACGACCGCGCCCTGACCCCCTGCTTCGCCCCGCACATCTACGGCCGCACCCAGGACCTGCACCGCCTCAAGCCCGACCCGCACTGCCTCAACCGCGCCCTCAACGCGATGGGCGCCGCCCCCGGCGCGGCCCTGATGATCGGCGACTCACCCACGGACTTCCAGGCGGCCCGGACGGCCGGGGTGCCGTTTCTTGGCTACGCGCGTAACGCCCGGAAGGCCAAGCTCCTGACCGAGGCCGGCGCGGAGTACGTGGTGGGATCCTTGTGGCCGTTGCTGGAGATACTGCGGTACTAGGCGGTGCCGGGCGGGTCTGTCTGCTGCGGGGTGTCCGGGGGAGCGATGCGCTTGCGGCGCCATGCCACCAGGATGGCGATCACATTCGACAGGGTGACGGCCAGTTGCAACAGGTCGTCGATCTGTACCGTGATCCCGAGTGCCCGTAACTCCATGGTGTCCGCCCCCTGAAAGCTCCGGTCGACCGTGCAGCATCCGGGCCCACCTGCCTGGTTGCCGGTCAATATCAGGCATGCCCGGGCAGGTTGATCCGTTAACCGGCAATGGTGCCTGGCTTCCTGTCCGACCGGATGGTGTTTGCATGGCGGCTGTGAGAGGAAAGTTCGCTGTATGGCGGCCAGGCAGGCACGTGACGGTGGTGGCAAGGCGTTCCGGCAGGTTTCGGAGGCGCTGCGGACCCGGATGGTCGACGGAACGTACCAGCTGGGTGCCGAACTGCCCGCGCAGGGCAAGCTCGCCAGGGAGTTCGGGGTGTCCCGCGACACCGTCCAACGGGTGGTGCGCGAACTGGGCAACGAGGGGTGGATCGAATCCCGCCAGGGCAGCCCGGCGCGGGTCGTCAAGGTCCAGCGCGTGCAGTCCACCACGGCCAAGGCCACCAGGTCACGGCAGGCGATGACGCTGCAGCCGCTGATAAGCGAGGCGTTCGAGCAGTCCGAAGTCTCCCTGGACGTCTTCACGTTGACCTCGGAGTCGCTCGACACCCACATCCGGCTCCAGGCGGAACGGATCCGGGCCGGTGCCATCGCTCCCGGCAGCATCGCCGTACGGCTGCTCCTGCCTGACCCCGGGCTCGACCTGCCGTATCCCGTGGTCAGGCAGGACAAGGAGGATCCGCGCCTCCGGGAGCGCCTGCGCGCCATCACCGACCGGCACACGGAGTCGCTGCGCACCGCGCTGCGGGACCTGCAGGCCGAGCGGTTGGTGCCGTCCGTCGACGTGCAGGTCAGGCATGTACGGCTGGCTCCGGCCTTCAAGCTCTACGTCATCAACAGAACTGAGGTGCTGCACGGCCTCTACGAGGTCATCGGACGGCCCATCATCCTGGACACGGGTGAGGAGATCGACGCGCTCGACGTGCTGGGGCTGGGTGCGATGCTGACGCACCACGTGGAGGACACCGACGTGGACTCGCCGGGATCGGTCTTCGTGCTGAAGATGCGGTCCTGGTTCGAGTCGGTTTGGAACCTGCTCGCCGAGTAGCGCTTCTGTCAGGTCTTGGACGAATCGAGGTGGGGGCAAGCAACGTGCGCTAGCATGCCCGCATTATCTGAGCAACCGCTCCGGTTCCTCCGTATGAGAAGGTCAAGCACACCGATCTCAGAACGACCTGACGCAGCGGGGTACCAAACCCACCCGTTGTGGCTACTCGATTGCGCCTCTGGTCGTGCGGGCAGTCCTTCGAGTTTACCGTTTGCCGTACTTTCCAGCCAGCGCTAGCAATCCCGGAGTGGCCAGTGGGCGCATCTTCTGTTCCCTCCATGTCCTTTGGGGAGCGCGCCAAACCCGGTGCAGGTCATGCGCTTTACCAGCAGATCGTGGGCCATGCCATGGAGCACGGCAAGGCGCACAGCGGGTACCACAACAAGAACTACGTCCTGCCCTTGACCGGTCCTATGGCGCTGCTGCTGCGCCGTGAGCCAGGCATGTCGGCGACCGTGCGCATCCGGCGTGCCGACGCACTGCCGGTGGTGATCAGGACCTGGCAGAACGAAGCGGAGATCCTCAGGGCCGTCAAGGCCGCGCTGCCGCACGTTCCGGAATGCCTCTTCGAGGGAAACGGCTTCGCCATCCACAGCTATGTGGAAGGAGTGCCGCTGTCCAGCGTCTGCGGCAACGGCAAACCCGTGGACACACTGCTCATCGAGGAAATCGCCCGGCTTCTGGCGCAGATGACCCAGGTGCGCAGAGGCACGCTTCCGGCGCTGCCGGCCTCCTGGCCCAGCAACGGGCATGACGGCCAGGGCTTTCTGCAGACGCTGGCGCACTGTGCCGACCAGCAGGTCCGACGGGCCAACTTGTACGCCTACGGTGGGCTGTTCGCGGCGCTGGGCATCCCGGAGGACGCGCTCACCCGGTTCGCGGAGCGGGTGCCGGTGATGGCCCGCCGGCCGTACAGCCTGCTCCACGCGGACCTGCACCGGGACAATCTGATCGTCACCTACGGTGGTCGTCCGTCGCTCATCTGCGTCGACTGGGAACTCGCCACGTACGGCGATCCCCTGCACGACCTGGCGACCCACCTGGTGCGTATGCAGTATCCCGGCGATCAGTGGTCCGAGGTGATCGAGGCCTGGGCCCGGGCCATGGAATGGACCCGGCCCGGAGCCGTCAACGGCGTGGGCAAGGACCTGCGCCACTACGTCGCCTTCGAGCGGGCGCAGTCCGTCTATCCGGACGTGATGAGGGCCGCCACATCCCTGGACGAATCGTTCGATCAGAAGGGTCTGGACGAGGCCACGTCGGCGGTGCGCCGTGCCCTGGAAGCGGCCCAGACCCCCCTGCGGCTGCGGCAGCTGCCCAGCGAAGCCGAGATCGAGCGTGTCCTGTTCCGGTGGCGGATTTCCCGGGGCGCGGCACGTGAGGAGACTTTCCACAGTTTCGTCACCGTGCCCTGGACACCGGACAGACGTGTTCCGGAGCGCCCGGACTTTCCTTATCTGGCTGTGCACAGAGCACTGCTCGCCGAGGGCGCGGCCCCGGCCGGCCGGGTGTTCAAGGGAACCGGCCACCTGAATTCGGTGGTACGGGTCTCCGGCATCGAATTCCCTGTCGTCGTACGGCGCAAGGTGAAAAACGTGTTCCGCCGCGAACGCAGTTTTCTCAGCGAACATGCCGTGCTCACAGCCATCGAAAATTCGGGTGTCTCGGTGGCGGCACCGAGAATCCTGGCCCTCGGCGAGAGCTATCCGGAAAAGTACCGGAAAGACAGCTTTGCCATTCACACCTACGAAGGATCGCCCGACATCGACCGGCCGCCCAGTCATCCGGTCCACGGCCTGCTGCCGCACGAAGCGGACCGGCTCGTCGACCAGCTCAGCGCGCTGAAGGACGTCGACTACACGAGGCTCGATCCGGCCGCCGGTGAAGCGGGCTACCGCTTCTACAGCTATCTGAGTGACCAACTCGTCCTGCTGGTGGAGAACCTGCCCAAGGAGTCGCAGCAACTCGCCAGGCAGCTCGGCCTGCCGGATGCCGGACGGCTGCGGCAGATACTGGCCCGGCACGAGGTGACTGATCGCAGACCGATCCTCCTGCACGGTGACCTGAATCCCTGGAACCTGGTGCGGCGGGACGACGCGATGGCGCTGACCATCATCGACTGGGAGATGGCGGTCGTCGGCGACTCCCTGTACGACCTGGTGCGGCACATGCATCTCACCCCGACCCGGCCGGAGATCCGGGACCGGATGTTCCGCCGCTGGGAGCGCCTGCTGCCGGCCGAATACACCCATGCCTGGCAGCAGGACTGGCGGGTCTACCGGTGGATCGAGATCGTCCGCTCCGCCTACGTGGACCTGGACCGGCTGGTCACCGGGGCGAGCCTGGACGCCCCCAACGTCCGCCGGGCCGTGGACTCGTACGCCATGACACTGGCGGCGGCGATCGCTTCCCTGGGCCTGCCGGTCCGGGCGACCGCGAATCCCCATCTTGCCCGTGCGCTGGCCTAGGGGGAGCATGGCGGAACCGCGTACCTGCCTGCCCATGGGCCTGCAGCGCCGGCCGGGCAGGGCGGGCGGAGGGGGGCGTGCGTGTTCGGGCGGAGCGGGCATTCGGCGGGCGAGGACGGGGTATCGCGGCTGAGGCGGTTTCAGGAGCGGGTCGAGCCGGTGGTGACCCGCGTCCTGCTGCTCGGCATCTTCGTCACCGGCCTCACGGCCCAGTTCGTGAAGCCGGTCGGTGACGCCCTGGCGGGCCAGGCCTATCTCGGCGGCGCCCTGCTGAGCCTGGTCGGCTATGTGCTCTACGACCAGGTGAAGGAGCTGACGGCATCCGTTCGTGCCCCGAGCCGGGCACTGGTGAACTCCAGCCAGCTGGGCAGCTTCGTGAGTGAGGCCTTCGAGGCGCGGAGAGTGGAGATCAGCTTTCTCGGGTACACGGGTGAGACGCTCTACGCCACGCTCTACCACCATCTGGAAGACCTCTTCGACCGTCCCGGCCCCACCCGCAGGGTGCTGGTCCGCATGCTCGTCCCGGACTTCGGCCAGCCGATGACGGTCCCCTCCAAGGTCGGGGAGCAGGACCTGCCCGTGGACGACCCCGACTTCCGCAAGCGTATGGAGCAGCGGTGCCGTGAGTACGACGGCATCCTCTCCGAGCTCGCGGAGCGGCTCACGGCCGCCGGCCGGGTGCGCGTCGAATGTGAGTACCGGCTCTATCCCGGCATCCCGCGCGACAAGATCTGCATCTTCAACCGACAGCAGGTGCTGCACGGTCTGTACGACCTGTCCGTGCGGATGCGGCTGCACCACCTGGGCGACGAGTACTACGACCCCAAGGGGTACCGGACCGACCTGAACGTGTGGTCCCGGGAGGGCGTCGCCGAGGCGGCGGTGGCGACCTGGGCCAAACATTTCGACGACCTGTGGAGCCTTGCGAAGCTCCCGCACTGGCGGCAGGTACCGTCGGCCTGACCCCCGCTGCGTAGGCTCGGCCCCATGGGTGAGATGGGCCTGCGTGAGCGCAAGAAGCGGCGGATGTATGAGGACGTGTCGGACATCGCCGTGCGGCTGTTCCTGGCGAAGGGGTTCGACGCGGTGTCCGTCGCCGAGGTGGCCGCCGCCGCCGGGATCTCCAAGCCGACGCTGTTCCGGTACTTCCCGGCCAAGGAGGACCTGGTCCTGCACCGGATCGCCGACCACGAGACGGAGGCCGCGCGGCTGGTCGCGGGGGCCGGGTCGCCGGTCGGGGTACTGAGGGCGCACTTCCTGGACGGGCTGCGGCGTGGTGACCCGATCACCGGGCTCAACGACCACCCCCAGGTCCTCGCCTTCCACACCCTGCTCAACAGCACCCCCACCCTGGTCGCCCGCCAGTACGCCTACCTGGAGCGGTCGGAGGCCGCGCTCGCCGAGGCCCTCGGCGGCACCCTGGCGGACAGGCTGGCCGCCGGCCAGATCATCGCCGTACAGCGGATCCTCGCGCAGGACAACTGGCGGCGGATCGTGGCGGGGGAGCAGGTCGAGGACGTGCGGGAGGACGCGGTGCGGGCGGCGGAGGAGGCGTTCGGGCGGCTGGAGCGGGCTGTCGCGGGTGACTGACGGGTTCGGGTTAAAAATTTAACCCGGTTACATTTTCTCGTCTACGCTGTCCCCATGCAGCAGGAACTCGACCGCGAACGCGCCTACCACGACAGCTGCCGAGCCGCCCTCGCCCGCATGGTCGAAGGCGCCGTCGAGCACGTCGTCACCGGGGTGGACGTCTCCGCGTCCGGTGCCGACGCCGAGGTGCTCGGGTACCGGCTGCGCAGCCGGGCCAAGGAGATGCGCGAGCTGCCACAGGGCCCGCTGTTCTTCGGCAAGCTGGACTTCGAGGCGGGCGAGCACGCGGGGCAGAGCTACCGCATCGGCCGGCTGCGGATCAGCGAGGAGCCGACCGCCCCGCCCCTCGTCGTCGACTGGCGCGCCCCCGTCTCCCGCGCCTTCTACCAGGCCGGCCCCGACGACCCGCAGGGCGTGGCGGTACGGCGTCGGTTCGGCTGGGCACCCGGCAGCCGCGGCGACTCCGCCGACCTCACGGGGATGGAGGACGAGCGGCTCGGCAAGGGGGAGTCGGGGACGGGGGCGCTGCTCACCCATGAGATCGAACGGCCCCGCGTCGGCCCCATGCGCGACATCGCCGCCACCATCCAGCCCGACCAGGACGACCTGGTCCGCGCCGGCCTCGCCGACTCCGTCTGCGTCCAGGGCGCCCCGGGCACCGGCAAGACCGCCGTCGGCCTGCACCGCGCCGCCTACCTCCTCTACACCCACCCGCAGCGCATCCGCCGCTCCGGCCTCCTGATCCTCGGCCCCAACCGCACCTTCCTCTCCTACATCTCCGAGGTCCTCCCCGCCCTGGGCGAGACCGGCGTACGGCAGGCGACCCTGCCCGAGGAGATCGGCCGCCAACCGGTCACCGGTACCGACCCCGAGCCCACCGCCGCGCTCAAGCACGACCCGCGGATGGCCGAGGTCCTGCGCCGCGCCCTGTTCGCCCACGTCCGCACGGACACCGCCACCCCGCTCTCGCTCTCCGACGGCACATACACCTGGCGGGTGCCCGCCGGCACGCTCACGGCGATCGTCGAGGGGGTACGGGACGAGGAACCGCCGTACGCCGTCGGGCGGGAGCGGGTGCGGGGGCGGGCGATGCGGGCCGTACAGCTCCAGGCCGAACGGCGGGCGGGCCCGCAGCCCGGCGCCTGGACCCGGCGACTGGAACGCTCCCGGGCGATGAGCGCCTGCCTCGACACCGTCTGGCCCAAGGTGCGCCCGGAGGAGGTGGTGGCCGAACTCCTCACGGACGGCGAGGTGCTGGCGGCGGCCGCGGACGGGCTCCTCACCCCCTCCGAACAGCGGGACCTGCTCTGGGCCCGCCCGCCCCGCTCGTACAGGTCGGCCCGCTGGTCGGCCGCCGACCTGGTCCTCCTCGACGAGGTCGCGGGACTGGTCGAACACCCCGAGGGGTACAGCCACATCGTCGTCGACGAGGCCCAGGACCTGTCCCCCATGGAGTGCAGGGCGATCGCCCGCCGCGCCGCCTTCGGCTCCCTCACCGTCCTCGGCGACCTCGCGCAGGCCACCACGCCCTGGTCGGCGCGGAGTTGGGGCACCGTACTGGGCCACCTGGGCAAGCCGGACGCGACCGTCGTCCCGCTCACCACCGGCTTCCGTGTCCCGGCGGCGGTCGTGGCCCTGACCAACCGGCTGTTGCGGCGCCTGGGCACCGACGTACCCCCGGCCGAGTCCTACCGCGGCGACGGCGAGGTGCGGATCCGCCCGGCCGACGACGTGCACGCGGCGACGGTCACCGCCGTGCGGGAGGCCCTGGCCCACGAGGGGTCGGTCGGGGTCGTGGCGGCGGACGCACAGGTGACCGCCGTACGCGAGGCGCTGACGGCCGCCGGCCTCGAACCGGCGGGACCGGACGAGCTGGGCGCGCGGGTGGCCGTGGTCCCGGCGAGCGTGGTCAAGGGCCTGGAGTACGACCACGTGGTGGCCGTGGAACCGGCGGCGGTGGCGGAGGGGGAGGCGAGAGGGCTGCACCGGCTGTACGTGGTCCTGACCAGGGCGGTGTCCCGGCTGGACGTGGTGCACGCGAGGCCGCTGCCGTTCTGAACAGTTTTTGGGGGCGCGAGGCTGCATCGATGTGCGGCTCCGCCGCGTGGGCGCGAGCAACTCCCACACACACCCGCAGCCGCCCCACCACCTTTCCCGGCACTCTCTGCGCTGCCATCCTGTCCCCGATGCTCCTCTTCCTAGACATCGACGGCACCCTCATCCCCTTCGGCGCCCCCGCCGACCACCCCTACCCGGTCTACGAGACCGGCCACACCCCACCGCACCCCCTGCTCACCCGCGTCGACCCCGCCCTCGGCCCGCGCCTGCGCGCCCTCCGCTGCGACCTCGTCTGGGCCACCACCTGGATGGACGACGCCAACGCCTGCGTCGCCCCGTGGCTGGGCCTGCCCCCGCTGCCGGTGGTGGAGTGGCCGGACGAGGAGGCGCCGCCGGGCCTGCTGCACTGGAAGACCCGGCCGCTGGTGGCGTGGGCGGGGCGGCGGCCGTTCGTCTGGATCGACGACGAGCTCACCGAGGCCGACCGCGCCTGGGTCGCGGCCCACCACCCGGGGCCCGCCCTGCTGCACCGCGTCGACCACGAGTTCGGCCTGACGGAGGCGGACATGGCGGTGCTGGAGGACTGGCTGGCGGCCCAGCGCTGACGCCTCACGCCCGGCGCGGCGCGCTCGCGGTGACGCAGTCCGCGACGGTGTCGGCGAAGATCCGGGCGAGCGGGGAGAGCGCGTCCCAGCGGCGCACCGCCCAGCCGACGGTCAGGGGCGGCAGGTCGGGTACGGGGATGAGCCGGAGGGGGTCGGCGTCGCCGGGTGCCCGGCGGCCGGGCAGTGCGGGTACGACGGCGTGGCCGAGGCCGAGTTCCGCCAGCAGGAGGGCGGTGTCCCAGTCGGCGACGCCGGTGTCGGAGCTGGTCCGGACGCCCAGTGCGGTGAACGCGGCGTCGAGCCGGGTACCCGAGACGGAGCTCTGCGGCAGCCGGATGAGGCGGATGCCGGCGAGATCGGCGGCCTCGACACGGGCCCGACGGGCGAGCGGGTCGTCGGCGCGGACGGCCAGTACCCAGGGCAGGTCCACCACGGGGCGCTGCTCGATGCCGCGGACCGGGCTGCCGAGGGTGACCCAGGCGAGGTCGAGGTTGCCCGCGGCGAGGGCGTCGAAGCAGCGGCGGCCGGAGGTCTCCGTCTGGAACTCCAGGCTCACCTTCGGGTGGCGCTGCCGGAAGGCGACGACGGCCTCGGACATGAAGTGGCGTACGGTCGTTCCGCCCGTGGTGACGCGTACCGAGCCGCCTTCGCCGTCGACGAGGTCGCCGAGGCGCCGCAGGGCCGAGTCCAGACCGGCGATGCCGTCGGCGGCCGCGTCCCACAGGATCCGTCCGGCGTGGGTGGGTACGACGCCTCGTGACTGGCGCTCCAGGAGGCTGACGCCGGTCTCCCGTTCCAGCCGCTTCACGTGCTGGCTGACCGCGGACTGGGTGCAGGCCAGCTCCCGGGCGACGGCGCTGAGGCTGCCCGCCCGGCACACGGCCACGAAGACACGCAGGTCGTCCAGAGTCATGAGCCGAAGGTATCCACGGTGGCCATCACATCCAAGCCAGAGCTTGGGGCTGGCGAGAAATCCTTAGGATTGACTGGGGTCGGCGCACTCGCGATGATCGAGGCAGGGCCCTGGGCGGCAACCCGTCCGGCGCCTTCGCGGAGGTCCGGACCCCTGGCGGAGGCACCGGACGGGTGCCGACCCGAGCGACGGAAGGAACCCGCCTCGTGTCCGCGTCCCACGTGTCCCCCGAGTCCCCCGCTTCTTCCACGTCCTCTGCTGCCTCCGCTCGTGCCGTCGCGTTCCTGCGCGCGTTCGGGGCCGCGGAGATCGACCATCCCGGCGGCACGCTTCTCGTGCACCTCCAGCGCGTCCAGGAGCAACTCGCCGCCTGGGGCGCCCGCCCCGCCCTCCAACTCGCGGGCCTGTGCCACGCGTTCTACGGCACCGACGGCTTCCCCACCGCCTTGCTGTCCCTGGACCGCCGCACCGAACTCGTGACGGCGATCGGTGCGGAGGCCGAGGCGATCGTGTACCTCTACGCCTCGTGCGACCGGAAGGCCGCCTATCCGGTGCTCGCCGACCCCGACGCGGCCCTTCTCGACCGCTTCACCGGCCACAGCCGTGTCCCCGAACCCCGGTTGCGCCGGGACCTCGCCGAGCTGACCGCCGCCAACGAACTCGATCTCGCCCGGGTGGACCCGTCCTTCCGCGAGCGGTGGGGAGGCCGGCTCCTCGTCCTGTTCACCCGCTTCCGCCCGCTGCTGAGCGAGTCGGCCTGGTCCGCGTGCCGCGCGGTTCTCGCGAGTCCCCAGGGTGTTCATCCCGGAAGTCCACTGCCCGGCCCGGAGGCCCCATGTCCCTGCAGATGAAGCTGGTCGCCATCACGCTCGACTGCCCCGACCCGCCGGCTCTCGCGGCGTTCTACCAGCAGGCCACCGGTCTTGAGCCGCATCCGAAGTCGGACGCCGACTTCGCGGGTCTCAACGGTGAGCACGGACTTCTCATCGGTTTCCAGCGGGTCGACGACTACCGGGCGCCGAACTGGCCCGGCCAGACCGTTCCCCAGCAGCTCCACATCTGCTTCAGGATCGACGAGGACCTGGCCGAGGCCGAAGCCCGGCTGCTGGAGCTGGGCGCGGGCAGGCCGGACCACCAGCCGCACGGGGACAAGGCACGGGTCCTCACCGATCCGGTCGGCCATCCGTTCTGCATCACCACATGAGGCAGCTCCGCCGGGCCTTCGGGATCGCCACCCACTTCTGATCCGGCGGACGCGTGCGCATGCGTGCCGCCGACGTGCCGCCGCCGTGCCGCCGACGTGGCGTCAGCGGACGGGGCGGGCCGGCTTGCGGGCCAGGAGCTGGATTCCCTCGGACTCGTGCCCGTTCATGGTGGCCACGGTGATGTGGCGGGTGCCGGCGATCTCGAAGTCCGCGAGAAGGGACGTGAACCAGTCGCCCGGGTGGTGGCGGCAGACCGCGCCGTCGTCGGTCTCGAACACCCCGTAGACCCCGTAGGTGCCGTGGCGTGCCGCGAACCTGGCATAGCGGTCACGGTTGCGTTCGTCGTCCTGGAGCAGCAGGTCGCTGACGTAGAGCAGTCCGCCCGGTTTGAGTACGCGGCTCAGTTCGCCGACCAGTCGTCGCTGTGCGTCGTCGTCGGGTATGCAGGTCAGCACCGCGAAGAGGAGTACCACGTCCACGCTCGCGTCCGGGTGGTCCGGCATCGGCGGCGGGGCCGCCACGGCGAAGCGCAGCGTGGGATGCAGGGCGCGGGCCCGGGAGATCATCCCCGGTGAGGTGTCGACGCCGCGGAGTCCGGTGAAGCCCTGCTGCTGGAGGGCGTGCATGGTCCGGCCGTAGCCGCACCCGTAGTCCAGGACCGCGGCACGCCGGTCGACGCCGTCCAGCCACGGCATGTGCAGGGGGTGCGTGAACGTCTTGGTGGTCGCGGCGGCGTCCCAGTAGGCGGTCTGGCTGCCGGGGTCGGACATGGCGGACACCTCCGTCGCGCTGCCGGGTGAGGGAGTCGGTGATCGCGGTCGGCTCCCGGCCGTCAGGCCGTGCGCACCGCCATCAGCAGTCCGCTTGCCCACGCCAGGCGTACGCATCGGAAGTCCTCGCGTTCGTCCAGCTCGGCCAGAAGGCGTTTGACGGAGGCTTCGTGGCTCTCCGGCCAGCCGGGCTGGGGGACCAGGTCGTCGATCAGGTAGGTCCCGCCGGGAGCCACGAGGTCCAGGGCTCGGTCGAGGTGGGTGAACTTGCCCGGCCAGGTGTCCGCGAAGACGAGGTCGAAGGGGGCGCCGTCGAAGTCCTCCAGCCAGGTGCCGGCGTCCCCGGACACGAAGGTCACCCGCAGGTCGGTGCCCAACTGTTCCCGGGCGATGGCCTGGACGGTGGGGTCGAGTTCGACGGTGGTCAGACGGGCGGCGCGGTCCATGCCACTGAGGATCCAGGCGGCGCCCTCCCCGACTCCGGTGCCGAGTTCGAGGATCCGGCCCCCGGGCCGGGCGGCGGCGAGTGCTGCCAGGAGGCTTCCTGTGCGGTCTTCGCTGGACCTGACGAAGCCCACGTCGTGCGCCTTGGAGCGCAATGCGGGCAGGGCGGTCGGGCGGCGGCTCGGCGTGTCGTCCATCCGCAGATGATGCGAGGGCCGTGTCCTTGCGGGCAAGGCCAATTCTTGTCGCCGTGTCGGCAAAGCACAGGAAGTCTCCTGCCTGGCCGAGAACGTCGTCGAGGTCTGGCGTCAGGCCATGAGTCCGGGCACGAGTCCCGGCACGAACCGTTCCGGTCGCCATTTGTGCGTCGTCCAGCGGACGGGCACACCTCCGTTGGCCTCCGTACGCACCGCGTCCTCGTCGCCGACGTGCGTTCCGGTGATGACGTGTCCGCCCGGCTTCAGAGCCCGCGCGAACAGGGCCAGGACCCGAGGAAGAACGGCGCGCGGGAGGTTGAACAGTGACCACCACCCGAGTACACCGCCGAGGGACGCCTCTTCGAGGCTCAGGGGCCGTCCTGGACGTCGCCTCGTAGTTCTCCAAGCTGCCGACCCGCACGAAGCGCGGAAGCGTCCGACCCCGCTCGTCCGAAACCCGCGTGACGCCGACCGCGCTCTCAGCACCTGCCTGCGACGCCCCGCATGGATCTCGTAGCCCTTGCGGGTTGCTGTCGAGGACAACTGGCCCGCGGGAGAGGAACTCGGCGCACGGCCACTCGCATCCGAGAGTCAACTCGGCCACGGCAGCACGGTGAGCTCCGGCCACTCGTCCTTCCAGCGAGCCACCTTGGCCTCATAGACCTCCCGCGGGGCAAGCACCGGGTTGGGCCGGACCACAAGGTTGAACACGTCGGAGAGCCCGTGGGGCGCGTAGACGCGCCACCCTCCGCCCGGCTCCAGTCGCACCCCCAGGCAGCACGTGGTCGCAGCGAACGAGTCGATCGCCGCCTCGGTGGACTCGTGAGGCGGGCAGGGCTCGCCGAATTTCTGCTCGTACCAGAGATGCACGCGGGCCTCGTTGCGGATCTCCACCTCGGCCGGCAGTCCGGCGAACACTTCCTGCCCTGCCTTGATCGCGGCATCCTCCGCCTCCCAGGAGAGGTCGGTGCCGTCGAAGTAGAAGATGTCGTAGTCCTTGATGGCGCCGGCCGGGGGCCTGCCGGTGACCACGTTCCACACCGTCTGGAACAGACAGCCCGCCGTCAGATACCAGCCGGGCAGCTCCAGCGTCGCTGCCCTGGTCAGCACGTCGGTCAGGACCTCGTTCTGGGAGAGTGCGCACCGCAAGCCATCGAGCTGCTCAACGAGCGGGAGCCGACCAAGCATCCGTATTTCCTCTCACGAACAGCGGCTGTTACCGGACTCGTCGGCCGCGAGCAGGCTTCCTGGCCCGCCAGCGCACGATCTTGATCGTCGACACGCTCCACCAGTTCATCCACGACGGACACCCTGGCAGAGCCCACCGACAACGCCGCTTCCCGGCGACTCGCGGAACCGAACCAAGAACATCCGCACCAGGAGGCCGGACCCGGACCATGGCAGCCGATGTTCACCCTGGTCGTCCCGCCAGCCGACCTCGAAGCCGTCCACTTGTGACGGCTTCGTTCCCTCCAACGCACCCAGCCCCATG
This sequence comes from Streptomyces sp. NPDC058464, assembly GCF_042721035.1. NCBI lineage: Bacteria > Bacillati > Actinomycetota > Actinomycetes > Kitasatosporales > Streptomycetaceae > Streptomyces > Streptomyces sp. NPDC058464. Next base: position 31,969 of record NZ_JBHXMA010000033.1, on the reverse strand, counting down.
TACGTCACTTTGCAGACCTGCAGGGACTGGTCAGCTTGAATGGGACCAAATCCCTCGTTCGGGTGATTGCCCAGTCAGGCGCGAACCCCCGTCGCTGGGCCGTGTCTCTCAACTGCTCAGGCGAGGCAAGGGGCTTTCGGTGAGCCTCGTAAGGTGTAGGCATGTGGACCCAGCACGCCCAGGCTCTGTGATCACGAGGCATTGAGGGCGATGCCGTAGGGCGTCGCCTTCCTTGGCGTGCCTGCTACGTGATCCATCCTCCTTGCGCCGCCCGCACCGAGGCGGCGGGATGCCGGGCCTCGTTCTCTTTACGACGGCGGCCTCTGAGAGCGCGTACAGGCACGGTCCCTTTCCTTCACCGTTGCCAGGAGTGCCTTGTGCTTGCGTTGCTTCCCCCTGCCCTCGAACCGTTCCTCGACTCGCTGCGCTGCCCGGTGTGCCGCGCCCGTCTCCGACCCGACCGTGGCTCACTGCGCTGCCCGTCGGGCCACACCTTCGACATCGCCCGTCAGGGCTACGTCAGCCTCCTGACGGGCATCCGCGCCACCAGCGGTGACGACGCAGCCATGGTCCAGGCCCGAAGCCAGTTCCTGTCCACCGGCAGGTACGCCCCTATTCGCCACACCCTGACCCGTATGACAGCCGACGTCCTGCCTGGTCATGGCATGGTCGTGGACATCGGATGCGGCACCGGCTACTACCTGGCCGGCGTACTCGATCACCTGCCCTGCGCCCTCGGCCTGGGGCTGGACGCGTCAGTACGCGCCCTGCGCTCGGCAGCCCGAGCCCATCCGCGAGCTGCTGCGGCAAGCTGGGATGTCTTCCGCCCATTCCCCTTGGCTGACCAGGCGGTCGACGTACTGCTGGACGTGTTCGCCCCGCGCAACCCGGCGGAGTTCCACCGAGTACTCCGTCCGACCGGCCGGTTGATCGTGGTGCGCCCCATCGAGCGGCATCTGGCCGAGCTGCGGGGCCAGGTCCCCGCGATGGTCACGATCGACCCGGACAAGGAACAGCGCCTGCAACAGGCGTTGGGCCCCTACTTCCAGGCCGCCGGTACTCAGCACGTCGAATACACCGCACCCCTGACCAGGCAAGAAGCCGTCGACCTGGTGGGGATGACACCGAGCGCACGCCACCTGACCCACGCGGACCTGTTCGATCACGGTCCCCTGCCTGGCCAGGTCACCGTCTCCGTCGTGGCCACCTCCTACCAGCCTCGGTGACCACGAGCGGCGGACACGCCTGCTGACCGACGAACCATTGAGTGCTTGGTGCCCCACCCTCTTTGGCAACTCTGGGAGGGTGGGGCGTCCGAAGGAAGGTATGCAGTCCGCCCGGGGCGAAACCGCGACCTCGTCTGTCGGGGTTCAGCGAACCACGACAGGAGGTCTGGGGGCGGAACGCGCCGGTGACAGACGTGCACCCTGCGGATACATATACTGGATATTGCCCTTGAATAAAGGAGTCCAGTATGAGCGTGACGACGATCGATCTTGATGACGATGCGCTGGAGAAGGCCATGCGTGTCGCCGGTGGTGGCACCAAGAAAGATGTGGTCAATGCCGCCCTTCGCGAGTACGCCGAACGCCACGAGCGGGCCGCGCTCGTAGCCAAGCACTTCCACGCCGCCCAGCAGTGGGACTACGAGGGCTGGCAGCAGCGCCGTGTCGAGGACAAGCAGGGTGGCGCGTGATCCACTACCTGCTCGACTCCTCTGGTCTGTGGCGTCTCCTGCGCGAGGAGCAGCTGAGGGACGCGTGGCTGGAGACCACCACCCTCCGGGCCATCGGGTCGTGCGCTCCCCAGCGGGCCGAGTTCCGGCGCTCAGCGCGTAACGCCGTGGAGTACGAGGCCATGGGGGAAATGTTCATGGATCTGTACCCCGACGTACCTCTCCCGAAGAGGTTGTGGGACTGGATTGAAACGGCCCAGTACGCGCTCGCGGAGAAGGGGGCGCTCGGTGCGGCCGGACCGCTCGACCTGATGATCTGCGCGACCGCCGTGCATCATGGACTGGTTGTGCTGCACGACGACGCTGATTTCGTCACTGTGGCCCGCTTCCTGCCCGACGTCAGCGAGCGGAATGTGCGTAACGCTCCAGGCCTCTAGCACCCTTGGCCGTCGTGGACACGCGAGTACACCGGAGCCCCGCCTTCATCACGCACCCGGCCGAGCCGACAGCAGGGTACGTCGTGGAAGACGTGGGCGACGCTACTGACAGGCCAGGCACGGAGTTCGTCTTCGTCGTGCGGCGCCTGTAGGGCAACCTGCGAGAGACCTCGTTGCGCAGATCGACCGGGACCCGATCACATCACCGAGCAGATTCCGTGGGAGTCCGCACAAACACTGGGACCGGACAGTCGTGCTCGGGCTCATCGCCCATCCGGGTATGGCGCGGCACACTTTTGCAAGCAGGTGCTTGCAATTGTTAGCGGAGGTGGGGCACTGTGGAGGCATGGCATCGCTGAACGTCGGCAATCTCGGTGAGTATCTGCGTGAACAGCGGCGCAACGCGCAGCTGTCGCTCAGGCAGCTTGCCGATGCCGCCGGGGTGTCCAATCCGTACCTGAGCCAGATCGAGCGCGGGCTGCGCAAGCCGAGCGCGGAGGTGCTGCAGCAGGTCGCCAAGGCCCTGCGGATCTCCGCCGAGACGCTGTACGTCCGCGCCGGAATCCTCGACGCCGAGCGGGATCTGAACGAGGTGGAGACCCGTGCGGTCATCCTCGCCGACCCCACCCTCGACGAGCGGCAGAAGCAGGTGCTGCTGCAGATCTACGAGTCGTTCAGGAAAGAGAACGGCTTCGGGTCGGGCGAGGAGCGCGTGAGCGACACGGACATCCCCGGCGCCGAGGGCGACGACGCCGACGGCGAGATCGACGACAGCGGAACCGACGACAGTGAGACCGATCCGCGGCGGACGGCCGGATGAGCCGGCCAAGCGCGCCGGCCGCCGCGCCGCGGATCACAAAACCCTCAGCCGAACTTTAATACGGGAGGACCATCACCATGGCCATCACCGACGACCTGCGCAAGACCCTCAGCGACCCGACTCCGCTCTACTTCGCCGCAGGCACCGCCGACCTGGCCCTCCAGCAGGCCAAGAAGGTCCCCGGCCTGGTCGAGCAGTTGCGCGCCGAGGCCCCGGCCCGCATCGACGCGGTCCGCCACACCGACCCGAAGGCCGTGCAGGAGAAGGCCACCGCCCGCGCCAAGGAGGCCGGTGCCAAGGCCAAGGAGGCGCAGGCCAACCTCCAGACGAAGGTCAACGACTTCATCGTCTCCCTCGACGGCGACCTCAAGAAGCTCGGCGAGTCCGCCCAGGACTTCGCCCTGCGCGGGGTCGGCGTGGCCGCCGAGTACGCGGTCAAGGCCCGTGAGACCTACGAGAAGGTCGCCGAGCACGGCGAGCAGGCCGTGAAGACCTGGCGCGGCGAGGCCGCCGACGAGATCGAGGACCTGGCCATCGCCGTCGAGGGCAAGCCCGAGCCGGTCGTGGTCAAGGCGGAGGAGAAGCAGGCGGAGGAGCCGAAGGCCGCCGAGGCCAAGCCGACCGCGGTGAAGAAGGCCCCGGCCGCCAAGAAGACCCCGGCCCCCCGCAAGGCCACCCCGGTCAGGAAGACCACTCCGCCGGCCAAGTAGAGCGGCGTGCGCGTCAGCAGAACGTACGGGCCGGGCACCTTGAGGGTGCCCGGCCCGTTCTACGGGTACGGTGGCCGCGTAGGGATCGGGAGAGAGCGGGCGGTGGCAGCATGCTGATGTTGGGGTTCGCAGGGTTCCTGGGACTGTTGAAGATCGTCCTGATGGCCCTGGCCGCGTTCGGGCTGGTCGACGCCGTGTTCCGGCGCGAGGACGCCTTCCGCGCGGCCAACAAGCAGAACAAGATGTTCTGGCTGATCATCCTGGCCATCGCCCTGGTCGTCAGCTACCTCTTCTCGATCCTCTCCATCCTCCCGATCGCGGGCCTGGTGGGGAGCATCGTCTACATCGTCGACGTCCGCCCGGCGGTCAAGCAGGTGTCGGGCGGTGGCGGCGGCTGGCGAGGCCGCCGCGGCGGCAGCAGCAGCGACGGCCCGTACGGCCCGTACAACGGCGGACGGTAACTTTTTCGAGGCGCGCCCGCCGAGGCGCGCCCGCCGAGGGGCGCGGGGAACTGCGCGATCAGCCACGAACCACCCGCACCCGGCTGACGACAGAACCCCTACGGCGAGTAGTCCGTCAAACTCCCCGGTCCAGCAGCACAACGGCCACATCATCCGTCAGCTCACCCCCATTGAGCTGCCGCACCTCGTTCACCGCCGCCCGCAGCAACGCCTCCCCGGTCAGGCCGGAGGCCAGCTGCCGCCGGACCATCTCGACCATCCCCTCCTGCCCCAGCCGCTCGCCGCCCGAGCCCACCCGGCCCTCGATCAGGCCGTCGGTGTAGAGCATCAGGCTCCACGCGGCGCCCAGCTTCACCTGCATCCGGGGCCAGCGGGCCCCCTTCAGCAGCCCGAGCGCCGGGCCGTTGTTGTCGTACGGCAGCAGCTCGGCCGGCCGCCCGGGCCGGGCGATCAGCGGCGCCGGATGCCCGGCCAGGCACAGCCCGGCCCGGCGCCCGTCCGGCGCTATGTCCACGGTGCAGAGCGTCGCGAAGATCTCCTCGTCGGAGCGCTCGTGCTCAAGGACCTCCTGCAGAGTACTCAGCAAATCGTCGCCGCTCAGCCCCGCCAGGGTCAGCGCCCGCCAGGCGATCCGCAGCTCCACGCCGAGCGCGGCCTCGTCCGGGCCGTGCCCGCAGACGTCGCCGATCATCGCGTGCACGGTCCCGTCGGGCGTGCGCACGGTGTCGTAGAAGTCGCCCCCGAGCAGCGCGCGGGAGCGGCCGGGGCGGTAGCGGGCGGCGAAGCGCAGCGCGGAACCCTCCAGCAGCGGCGTGGGCAGCAGACCGCGCTCGAGACGGCGGTTCTCCTGCGCCCGCAGCCGCCCCTCCGCGAGCTTCCGCTCGGTCGTGAGGGAACGTTTGCGCTCGACGGCGTACCGGATGGCGCGGCTCAGCAGCCGTCCGTCCAGTTCGTCCCGGAAGAGGTAGTCCTGCGCGCCGACGCGCACGGCCTCGGTGCCGCGCTCGGTGTCGCCGGAGGCGGTGAGCGCGAGCACGGCGTGCCGGGGCGCGAGCTCCAGCACGTGCTTGAGCACGGCAAGCTCGCCCTCCGCGTCCTTGCCGCCCGGCGCCGGCAGCGCCAGGTCCAGCAGGATGCAGTGGACGTCGTCGGTCAGCAGCCGCTCGGCCTCGGTGAGGTTGCGCGCGGTGCGGACGCGGATCGAGGTGCCGGACGCGTCCCGCAACTCGGGCAGCACCGGTGAACCGGCCGGATCGTCCTCGATCAGCAGCAGGGTGAGAGTGGTGCCGCCGGTGTTCTGGGCGACGGCTTCCGTGCGGTTGGCCTCTTCCTTGAGGGGGCCGCCGTCCTGTGCGGGCGCGGCGGCCGGCGCCTGACCACTCTCCACGGCCGGGATCGCTCTCTGCCGCGGTACGGGTACGGGCATCTGTTGGGTTCCTTCCCTCCCCCCGAGGGCATGGTGGGGCGAGGGACCTCGACCCACCAGACGGGGACCATAGCGTTACTGGCCACCGCAACGGAATGGTGTGAGCCGCGTCGCTCTGTCTCAGGCCTCTGTCATATGCCGCGTGCCGTACCGCAGTTGGACAAGAGGGCCGGCCTGCGGGAATGACGAAGGTCACGTGCTGTCGGAGTTTGGGCGGGTGTTGCGGTGCACTGGGTCACATGGTGCAGCTCACGAAAGGAACATCACGCCCAAAATGCCTGGCGATGCTCAGGCGTCCGGCCGTACCACCCCGAGGATCGGCATCGAACCCGCGCCGCCGATCGACACCGTCCGCCCCGGGCGCGGGGCCTGGATGATCGCGCCGTCCCCGATGTACATCGCGACATGGCTGGCGTCGTCGTAGTAGATGATCAGGTCGCCCGGGCGCATGTCCGCTACGTCGATGTGCTCGAGCTGCTTCCACTGCTCCTCGGAGGTGCGCGGGATCGGCTTCCCGGCGCTCGCCCAGGCCTGCGAGGTCAGCCCGGAGCAGTCGTAGGAGTCCGGGCCCTCCGCGCCCCACACGTACGGCTTGCCGAGCTGGGCGGTGGCGAACGCGACCGCCTTCTTGCCCGCCGCGGACGCCTTGGTGTGGATCTCGTCGAGTATCCCGGTGTCCAGCCAGGCGGTCTGCGCCTGGTAGGCGGCCTCCCGCTCCAGCTCGGCGAGACGCTCCTTCTGCTTCTTCTCGAGCGTCGACTCGAGCTTCTCCGCGGCGGCGATCCGCTCCTTGATCTTCTTCTTCGCGGCGGCCTTCGCCTTGCGGCCGGCCTCCAGCCTGTTCCACTGGTCGGCCGCGTCCGCCGCGTACTGCTTCAAGTCCTGCTGGGTCCGGGTCAGTTCCCTGAGCAGGGCCTTGGTGGCCCGTTGGCCCTGGAGCACCCGCCCGGCCCCGTCCAGGAACTGGGTGGGGTTGTCGCTGAGTATCAGCTGGGCGCTGTCCGGCAGCCCGCCGGTGCGGTACTGGGCGGCGGCCGCCCGGCCCGCCCGCTCCTTCAGCTCGTCGAGCTTCTGCTGCCCCTTGACGATCTTCTTGGCCAGGTCGACGATCTCGGCGGACTGCTTCTGGGCCGCCTCCTCGGCGGCGTTGTACGCGTCGGTGGCGACGGCCGCGTCGTGGTAGAGCTTGTCCAGCTTCTCCCGTACGGCTTCGAGGTCCTTGTCCTGCGGGACGGTCACGGAGGCGCCGGCCGAGGCCGAGGCCGAGGCGCTGGGGGAGGGGGTCGGGCCGGGTGCCGCGAACGCCGTGCCCGGCGCCGCCAGCACCGTCACCGCGCAGACCACCGTCACCGCCGTAGCCAGGATCCCGCGCCCACCCGGCCGGACGGCGTGCTTGTCCGGTCCCATGACCCGACCCCCCCAAATCTGATTAACCGTCAGTAACTTACGGTACGTGGAGGATCGTGCCACGTAGTGCCGCAAAGTGACAGAGGTAACGGCAGGCGGGTTCCTCCCCGGTTTCCCCCCGAGCATGACGATCTTCCCGCCTTTGTGACGAACGACTCATCGAGATCGTTCCCGGCCCGCGGCCCCCTCAGTCCGAGGGCGCCAACGCCTCCCACGCCACCGTCACTTCGCCCTGTCGCCAGCGTGCCGCCGAGTCCGTCACCGGCCAGTCGGCCGTCAGTTCCCGGACCGTCCGGATCCACCGCTGCCGGGCGCCGTAGGACGCGTAGGGCGCGGCCGCCGCCCAGGCGCGGTCGAAGTCCCGCAGGAACGTGTGCACCGGTTCGCCCGGCACATTGCGGTGGATCAGCGCCTTCGGCAGCCGTTCGGCGAGGTCCGAGGGCCGCTCCAGGGATCCCAGCCGGGTCGCGAAGGTCACCGTCCGCGGCCCCTCCGCCCCGAGCGCGACCCATACGTGCCGCCGCCCGATCTCGTCACAGGTCCCCTCCACCAGCAGCCCGCCGGGCGCGAGCCGCCCGCGCAGCCGCTGCCACACGCCGGCGACCTCGCTCTCGTCGTACTGCCGCAGCACGTTGGCCGCGCGGATGAGCAACGGCCGCGCGGGGAGCGGGATCTCGAACCCGCCGTGCCGGAAGGTGAGCCCCTCGCGCTCGTAGGGCCTGGCGGCGGCGACCCGCGCGGGCTCGATCTCGACCCCGACGACACGCGCGCGTGGCGCGACGGTACGGAGCCGGCCGAGCAGTTCGACGGCGGTCCAGGGGGCGGCACCGTAACCGAGGTCGACGGCAACGGGATCGACGGCCCGACGCAACGCGGCACCGTGCACGGCGGCGATCCACCGGTCCATGCGACGCAGCCGATTGGGATTGGTGGTCCCGCGCGTCACGTTCCCCACGGGGCGGGAAGCGGCGCGGGCTGTCATGCGTACGAGGGTAAGCGCCCCGAGGGTAGGCGCCCCGAGGGTAGGCGCCCCGAGGCGAGGCGCCCCGTAAGGGGCGCGGGGAACTGCGCGACAAGCCCCCACCGGTCCGCACCCGCCCCCCCACCGGTCCGCACCCGCCCCCCCACCGGTCCGCACCCGAACCCCCCAACCGAACCACCCCCGCACCCCACGCACTCCACCCTCGAACGGTTGAGCGACGGCAAGTAACGTATCGGCAAAGTCGACCGCCCCCGGAATGGGAATCCACCCCTCCGCGTTGCACCCCCGTGGAGGGCACTCGATGTCCTCCCACCGGCATGCCCGCACAAAGGAGGACCGCCACGTGAGCCAGTACGTCAGCAGGCTCGGGCGCCGCTCCCCGTCGGCTGCCACCCGGCTCCGCCGGGCCCGGCGTCCCACCGTGCCCCGCCGCGTCGCGATGCTCTCCGTGCACACCTCCCCCCTCCACCAGCCCGGCACCGGCGACGCCGGCGGCATGAACGTCTACATCGTGGAGCTGGCGCAGCGCCTCGCCGCGATCAACATCGAGGTCGAGATCTTCACCCGGGCCACCTCCGGCGGCCTCCCGCACACCGTGGAGCTCGCCCCCGGCGTCCTCGTCCGGCACGTCGACGCCGGCCCCTACGAGGGCCTCGCCAAGGAGGACCTCCCCGCCCAGCTGTGCGCCTTCACGCACGGCGTGATGCAGGCCTGGGCCGGCCACCGCCCCGGCCACTACGACCTCGTCCACTCGCACTACTGGCTCTCCGGCCACGTCGGCTGGCTCGCCGCCCAGCGCTGGGGCGTCCCCCTGGTGCACGCCATGCACACCATGGCGAAGGTCAAGAACGCCAACCTGGCCGACGGCGACACCCCCGAGCCCGCCGCCCGGGTCATCGGCGAGACCCAGATCGTGGCCGCGGCCGACCGCCTCATCGCGAACACCTCCGAAGAGGCCGACGAGCTGGTACGGCACTACAGCGCCGACCCCGAGAAGGTCGCCGTCGTCCACCCCGGCGTGAACCTCGACCGGTTCCGCCCCGCCGACGGCCGCGCCGCCGCCCGCGCCCGCCTCGGCCTCCCGCAGGACGCCCTGGTCCCGCTCTTCGCGGGCCGCATCCAGCCCCTCAAGGCCCCCGACATCCTGCTCCGCGCCGTGGCCGTCCTCCTCGACGAGCGCCCCGAACTCCGCTCCCGGATCGTCGTACCGATCGTCGGCGGCCCCAGCGGCAGCGGCCTCGCCAAGCCGGAGGGCCTGCAGAAGCTGGCCGCGCGGCTCGGTGTCGCGGACGTCGTCCGGTTCCGTCCGCCGGTCGGCCAGGAGCAGCTCGCGGACTGGTTCCGGGCCGCTTCCGTCCTCGTCATGCCTTCCTACAGCGAGTCCTTCGGCCTGGTGGCGATAGAGGCCCAGGCGGCCGGCACCCCCGTCCTCGCCGCCTCGGTCGGCGGCCTGCCCGTGGCCGTACGGGACGGCGAGACCGGCTTCCTGGTGTGCGGCCACGATCCGGCCGACTACGCGCGCGTGCTGCGCCGGTTCGCCGACGACGCGTCTCTGGCGGACCGTTTCGGCAGCGCCGCCGCCCGGCACGCCCAGTGCTTCGGCTGGGACACGGCGGCCGCCGCCACCGCCGACGTCTACCTGGCCGCGACCCAGTCCCACCGCCGTCGCGTACGCTCGGCCCATGGGTGAAGCTTCACAGGAACGGCAGGCCACGCAGGTCATCGAGGGTGTCCTGAAGGACGCCGAACTGGAGTGGGAGAGCCCCGAGTCCGGCACCTACGTCGTACAGCTCCCCGGCACCCGCAAGCTGAAGACGACCGTCTCGCTCCGCGTCGGCCGCCACTCCCTCTCCCTGAACGCCTTCGTCATCCGGCACCCGGACGAGAACGAACCGGCCGTCCACCGCTGGCTCCTGGAGCGCAACCTCAAGCTGTACGGCGTGAGTTACGCCGTCGACCGCCTCGGCGACGTCTACGTCACCGCCCGCCTCCCGCTCTCCTCCGTCACCGTCCCCGACCTAGACCGGCTCCTCGGCCAGGTCCTGGAGGCCGCGGACGGCGCCTTCAACACCCTCCTGGAGCTGGGCTTCGCCGCCGCGATCCGCAAGGAGTACGCGTGGCGGGTGTCCCGGGGCGAGTCGACGCGGAATCTGGATGCGTTCACGCATCTGATCGAGCGCTCCGCTGACTGAGTTGCAGGTCCGTACCTGAATTACCCTGCACGACTCTTTCGAGGCGTGGGGGCGTCGTGGCATGCTCACGGCCGACGCACATATGAACGTCGTTCACAACCATGAAAGCCGCCATGGGAAGGACGTACGGAATGAGCACCACGCACCACGGCATGACCAGACGGGCCCTCCTCGCCGGCGCCACGGCCGTCGCCGCGACCGCTGTGGCGGGCAGCACGGCCCACGCCTCCGACGGCCAGGTCCCCTCCCTCTGGCGGGAGTTCGCCCGCATCCCGTTCACCCACCCGCAGATCCCGTACGTCGGCCGGGCCGGAGCCGCCCGCATCCGCCGGCTCCCCGTGGTGGCCGACGTCCGCGCGTACGGCGCCGTGGCCGACGGCGTCACCGACTGCGCCCCCGCGATCAACCGTGCCATCGCCGCTGCCGGAAGGGCCGGCGGTGGCACGGTCACCATCCCGCCCGGCACCTTCCGCATCGACGGCCTGATCCTCCTCGGTCACGACAACGTGGTGCTGCGCGGCGCCGGCAGCGGCCGTACCAGGCTGTACGCGACGAAGAACCTCACCGAGCTGATCGGCCCGTACGGCTCCCGCTACGGCGGCACGAAGTCGGCGTGGTCCTGGGCGGGCGGGCTCATCTGGCTGGCGCCGAAGTCCCGTTGGGACTCCCTGGTCGCCGCGATCAAGGCGCAGGCCTGGCCCTTCGAGGGCTGGACGGGCAACAAGCGGGACGAGTGGGAGCAGCTGACGCCCGTCGAACCGGCCCGCCGGGGCGACCGGACGGTCACCGTCACCGACCCCTCCCACCTGCGCCCGGGCCGCCTGGTCCTGCTCCGCATCGCCGACGACACCGCCCACACCCTCCTCCAGCACATGTCGGGCGGCGGCCCCGGCCCGGCGTCGTACTACTGGGAGGACAAGACCAAACTGCTGTCGTACGTCCCCTACGAATGGCCTGTCCGGGTCAGGGCCGTCCGCGGCCGCAGGGTGACCCTGGAACGCCCCCTCCCGCTGGACCTGCGCCCGGAGTGGAACCCCCAGTTCACCACCCACGTCCGTGAACTGACCGGCTCCGGCGTCGAGGGCCTCACCCTCGACGTCATGGAGACCCCGCAGTCCCCGCACCTCCTCGACAAGGGCTACAACGGGGTCGTCCTGCAGTGCGCGTACGACTGCTGGGTGGACGACGTCACCGTCCGCAACGTCGACAACGGCTTCGGCCTGGTCGCCGCCTCCGCCTGCACCCTGCGCCGCACCCGGGTCGGCGGCCGGGGCGAGCACCACCCCTACTTCTGCCGCGAGGGCTCGCACGACAACCTGATCGAGGACTTCACGGTCGAACAGCGCACGGTCCCCGCCCCCGCCGACACCCAGCTCCACGGCATCAACGTCGAAGGGCTCTCCTCCTACAACGTCTGGTCGCGCGGCGAGATGGAGATGGGCACCTTCGACTCCCACCGTGGACTGCCGTTCGCCAACGTCCGCACCGACATCACCGTGAACAACAACGGCCGGCACGGTGGCGACGCCAACGCCGGGCCGCTGTTCGGTGCCCGTTTCACCCACTGGAACGTTCGAGTGACCAACGGCCGCGCGGGCCTGATGAGACTGGACGGACTCGCCCCCTGCTCCGCCACGGTCGGCCTCGACACGGTCACCGAGTTCGACCAGATCGACGTACCGGACTTCACCGGCGACCTGAACTCCCGCCTGGAGCTGTACGGCACCTGGGACGCGGTACGGCCGCGGAACCTGTACGAGGCTCAGCGCGACCTCGACTGCTGTTAGCCTGCCGCGAGTCCGGCCTCTCACCGGACTCTTACCTTTCCTCGTCGGTGAAGAAGAGGTCGTGCATGCGCGCAGGCAGATCCGGTTCGGTGGCGGTCGTACTCGCGGGGGCGCTGGCCCTGGGGGCGTTCACCGCGCCCACGGCCCAGGCCGCCGACACCGGGATCAAGGTGACCGAGCTGGTCCTGAACCAGGGCCGGCCCATCGTGGTGGGCACCGACGCGGAGGTGACCCCCGACTTCACCTTCCGCATGTCCTGGCCGTCCGGCGTCAAGGTCAGCGACGTGAACGCGTGGCCGTACCTCTACCACGACACCACGGCCGCCAAGGGGGCCGAGGACGGCGGCATCTACACCAGCAGCGTCACCTACTACGACGGCAGCAGCACGACCGCCGAGTGCGACGGTGAGCTGTACATCGAACCGCGCTACACCCTGGACTCCAACAACGACGCGACGACCTGGAAGATCGCGGTCTTCGCGCGCATCTGGGGCTCCGACGGCCAGCCCAAGAGCGAGGAGCACCTGACCGGTTTCGGCTCCGTGCAGGTCAAGCGCAAGGCCAAGGTCACCGCCAACGCCACTCCCGAGCCCGTCACCAAGGGCAGGACGCTCACCGTGAAGGGCGCGATCACGCGCGCGGACTGGGTGAAGCACAAGTACACCGGTTTCGGCGGCAAGTCGGCCAAGCTCCAGTTCCGCGCGAAGGGCAGCGGCACGTACACGACGCTGAAGACCGTGAAGGCCGACTCGGCCGGCGCGTTGAAGACCACGGTCAAGGCGTCCGCCGACGGCTACTACCGCTGGACCTTCGGCGCCACGGCCACCACGGGCGGCGCGACCTCCGCCGGCGACTACGTCGACGTCAGGTGAGGGACCGCGCGCTGTCGCGGTAGCGCCCCGGGGTCACCCCCACCAGCTTCCTGAAGTGCCGGGTGAGGTGGGCCTGGTCGTAGAAGCCGGTGGTGGTGGCCGTCTCGCCGGGCGGTACGCCGTCGAGCAGCAGCCGGCGGGCCCGGCCGACCCGGCGGGACATCAGGTACTGGTGCGGGGCGATGCCGTACGCGCCGCTGAACGCCCGTACCAGGTGGGCCGGGTGGGCGTGCAGCAGCTGTGCGGCCTCCGCCAGGACGAGCCCGTCGGCGACCCGCTCGTCGAGGAGTTCGCGCAGGGCACGGGCGAGGGCCGGGTCGGCCGGCCTTTCCGGCCTTTCGTCATCGAGCCGGGGGCGGAGCAGGCCCCGCAGCCGCTCGCCGATGAGGGTGAGCCGGCTCTCGGCCTCCAGTTCGTCGCCGGGGCGGGCGAGGGCGGAGTGCAGCTGCCCGACCCGCCGGCGCAGCAGGGGATCCCGCAGATCGGGCCCGTCGACGGCCGCGCCGATCAGATCCTCCCCGAGGAGGGTCCCGTCCAGGTACACCACACGCTTGCGGAAGCCGTCGGCGGTGGCCGGGGAGCCGTTGTGCGGGACATGCGGCGGCAGCAGGGTCACGGTGTCGTCCGGGGTGCCGTGCTCATGCCGTTCGAGGTCGTACCGTACGGCGCCGTCGTCCACGATGAGCAGCGTCCAGGCGTCATGGACGTGCATCGGGTACGCGTACTCGGTGAAACGGGCGTGGAAGACCTCGGTGACGCCCGGGACGGAGGGGCGCCAGGCGGTGACTTCCTGTGGGGCGGACTGCCGGGCGGCCATGCAAAGAACGTACAAGACCCGGATGAACGACGCCCGGCAGTCTCGGGGCATGAGCACTTTCGACACGAAGATCGCCGTGCTGCTGCGCGAGGACCTGGAGCCCTGGCAGCGCCTCAACGTCACCGCGTTCCTGGTCAGCGGCCTGGGCGCGACGCTCCCCGAGGTGGTGGGGGAGCCGTACGAGGACGCCGACGGGGTGGCGTACCTGCCGATGTTCCGGCAGCCGGTGCTGGTCTTCGAGGGCACGAAGGAGACCCTCAAGGCAGCCCACGAACGGTCCCTGAGCCGGGCCCTGCCCCGGGCGGTCTTCACCGCCGACCTCTTCTCCACCGGCAACGACCACGACAACCGCGCGGCGGTACGGGCGGTACCGACGGCGGAGCTGGACCTGGTCGGGCTGGCGGTGTACGGGCCGCGGAACGGGGTGGACAAGGTGCTGAAGGGGGCGCGGATGCATCCGTGAGATCCGGGGGCGCCTACCGGGGTCGACTGAGCCGACCGAAGGAATCGTGTGGCGTGACCGGGTGATCAGGTCATTTAATCTGATCAACTTCCTCGCGGATGTCGCATCTCAGAGTCATGCGATACATCCGATTCTCCAGTGTGGCCGCGGTAGCGGCGGCGATCGTCACGTGCGTGACGGGCGGACCGGCGGCCGCCGGCGACGACTCCTCGACACCGGTCCCCTGCTACACGGCAGCGCTGACGAACGCCATCAGCAGCGCCTCGTCGGGGGACACCCTGTCCCTCGCCCGTGACTGCACCTACCACCTGACCACCCCCTTCAGCACCGGTGAAGGCCTGCCGACCATCTCCCAGCCCCTCACGATCAGGGGCAACGGCGCGACGATCGTCCGCGACGGGAACGCGACCCCCGCGTTCCGCATCTTCCATGTCCTCGCCGGCGGCGACCTGCGCCTGCAGGACCTCACCGTCCGCGGCGGCAACGCCACCATCGCCACCGGTACCGGCAACGGCGGGGGCATCCTCGTCGACAGCAACGGCAAGCTCAAGCTGGTGGGAGTCGACGTGATCGACAACACCGCATCGCTCAACGGCGGCGGCGTGGCGCTGTCCACGAACGCCACGGCGAACATCCGACGCAGCTGGGTGGCGTTCAACAATGCGCTCAACGGCGCCGGGCTGCACAGCCAGGGGACGTTGACCGTGGACAACTCCGAGATCGGCCGCAACCACGCCCAGGCCCTCGGCGGCGGACTCCTCCAGAACGGCAGCATCGCCTTCATCCACGCGAGCATCATCAGCCGCAACACCGCGAACCTCAGCGGTGGCGGTGTCCTCAACACCGGCGGCGCGTCGACGACGATCAGCGAAAGCAAGATCGCGAACAACACGACCTCCGGTGTCGCGGGCGGCGGGATCGCGAACGCGGGGGCGACGCTGACGCTGGAGAAGTCGGAAGTCAGCGGCAACGTCGTCGGAGGCCCGGGAGGTGACGGCGGCGGCATCCACAACTCCAACGTGGGTACGGTGACCGGCACGCTCTACCTCAAGGGCAGCAAGGTCATCCGCAACAGCGCGAACGGCCCGAACGCCGGCACGAACCTGTCCCAGGCGGGCGGCATCTTCAACAACAGCGGGTCGGTCACGCTCGACCACAGCTACGTCCGCAACAACGCCTCCACGTCGGCGCCCGGAGGCCTGCGCACGAACGTCCCGATCACGCTCACGGACTCCAGCATCACCCACAACGTCCCGACGAACTGCGTCCCGTTCCCGATCACGGGTTGCACGGACTGACTCGTCCAGGCCGGCAGGGCCCCCACCCTCGGTCTTCGAGGGCGGGGGCCCGCGCCGCGCTCAGGCCGCCCGTACCCCTGCCTCCGCACTCGCCGGCGCGGCAGCCGCAGCCCGTTCCTCCGGCAGCCGCCGCATCAGCAGCCCGTACCCGAAAGCGGCCGCCGTCCCCACGACGGCGCACACCCCCCACAGCCACCGCGCCCCGAACCGGTCGATGACGACTCCGGACAGCAGCGGGGCGATGAGCGCGGCGGCGGACCAGGACAGCGTGTACATGCCCTGGTACCTGCCCCTCCCGTGCACCGGCGAGAGCCGCACCACCAGCCCCGTCTGGGTCGGCGCGTTGACGATCTCGGCGAGCGTCCACACGCACACGGTGAGCGCGAACACCCCGACCGACCCGGCGAAGGCGGTGAGCCCGAACCCGTATCCCGCGAGGAGCGACGAGACGACGAGCAGGGACCGCGGATCCCGGTGCTGGATGACCCGGGTCACCGGGATCTGCAGCACCACGATGAGGATCCCGTTCACGGCGATGGCCATGCCGTAGTCGGCGGGCGAGAACCCGGCCTCGCCCATCGCGACCGGCAGTCCGACCGACCCCTGCTGGAAGATCAGGGCGACGAGGAACGACAGCCCGACCACGCCCATGTACCGCCCGTCGCGCACCACGTTCAGAAGGCTGACCTCCCTGTCCCCGGCGACCTCCGCGGCGGCACGCTCGGGCCGCGACTCCGGCAGCCGGAGGAAGACGAGGACGGCGCAGACGGCGGTCATCCCGGCCTCGATCAGGAACCCGGCGCGGTAACTCACCTCGGCGATGAACCCGGCCCCCATGGACGACACGGCGAAACCCAGATTGATCGCCCAGTAGTTGAGCGAGAAGGCCCGCACCCGGTCCTCGGGCCGCACGATGTCGGCCATCATGGCCTGCACCGCCGGCCGGGAGGCGTTGGAGGCCACGCCGACGAGGAAGGCGACGGCCGCGATGGCCACCGGATCCCGGACGAACCCGAGCAGCGCGACGGCCCCGGCGGTGGAGCCCTGGGCGACGAGCAGGGTCGGCCGCCGCCCCAGCCGGTCGGCCATCACCCCGCCCGCCAGCGAGGACACGACCCCGCCCAGCCCGTGCAGGGAGGCGACGAGCCCGGCGTAGGACGCGCTGTACCCCCGGTCCAGCGTCAGGTACAGGGCCATGTACGTGGCGACGAACGCCCCCAGCCGGTTGACGAGGGTGCTGGTCCACAGCCACCAGAACTCCCGGGGCAGACCGGCGACGGTCTCCCGGACGGCGCGTCGCAGGGCGACGGACGGCATGGCTCCCCCAGGGCAAGGCGTAAGTGGCGTGCAGGCATTGCGGAACTTACTTCCGCGACGCTCGCCTGAGCCACTCAATTAACAAATGCAGTCAACTGTCCGCCCTCTGGGACGCCCCACGGGCGCCCGCACTCCGCCCCGAATACGTGGATTACGCTCTGACCCATGGCCGACGCACCGTACAAGCTGATCCTCCTCCGCCACGGCGAGAGCGAGTGGAACGCGAAGAACCTGTTCACCGGCTGGGTGGACGTCAACCTCAACGAGAAGGGCGAGAAGGAGGCAGTCCGCGGCGGTGAGCTCCTGAAGGACGCCGACCTCCTGCCCGACGTGGTCCACACGTCCCTCCAGAAGCGCGCGATCCGCACGGCCCAGCTCTCGCTGGAGGCCGCGGACCGCCACTGGATCCCGGTCCACCGCAGCTGGCGCCTGAACGAGCGCCACTACGGCGCCCTCCAGGGCAAGGACAAGGCGGCGACGCTGGCCGAGTTCGGCGAGGAGCAGTTCATGCTCTGGCGCCGCTCGTACGACACCCCGCCCCCGCCGCTCGCGGACGACTCGGAGTTCTCCCAGGCCTCCGACCCCCGCTACGCCTCCATCCCCCCGGAGCTGCGCCCCCGCACGGAGTGCCTCAAGGACGTCGTCGTCCGCATGCTCCCGTACTGGTACGACGGCATCGTCCCCGACCTCCTGGCCGGCCGCACGGTCCTGGTCGCCGCCCACGGCAACAGCCTGCGCGCCCTGGTCAAGCACCTCGACGGCATCTCGGACGCCGACATCGCCGGCCTGAACATCCCGACCGGCATCCCCCTCGCCTACGAACTCGACGCCGACTTCAAGCCGGTGACCCCGGGCGGCCAGTACCTCGACCCGGACGCAGCAGCCGCGGCCATCGAGGCGGTCAAGAACCAGGGCAAGAAGAAGTAACGCGACGCCGAGCGCCCCCGACCTGCTGTTTTCCTGGCGGGGCGGGGGCCTTTTGGTGGTCGGGAACACGCCAGGCGGTGACCCTCCGTGGAGGGAGGGTGTTCGGTTCGTAACATGAGTCAATGATCAGGTCGGTCGAACGGCGTCCCCGGCAGGGGCGCGAGCGGTGGAAGCCGGTGCGCCGTCACTGTCTGTTCGCTCTCGGTGTGGTCGGGAGCGGTGTGGTGGCTGTTGCGGCGTTCGTGTTCGGCGTCGGTGCCGGCGCAGGTACCGAGGACGCGGCCTCCGTCGGCTCCGCCCCGACCCCCCTGCGGACGATCAGGACCACGAGGCCCGGTGCGCCGGCGCCGCCGCATCCTGTCGGCACCGTGCGGATCGCCGCCGTGGGAGACATCGTCATGGGCTCGCTGCCGGACGACCTGCCGCCGGATGATGGCGCCTCGTTCTTCGACTCCGTCGGCGACCTGCTCGACGGCGACGTGGTGCTGGGGAACCTGGAGGGCACGCTCACCACCGGCGGTTCCAGCAAGTGCGACTACATCGAGGGCCCGAACTGCTTCGCGTTCCGCGCGCCGCCGTCCTACGGCCATCGGCTCAAGGAGGCCGGGTTCACGGTCCTGAACACGGCGAACAACCACATCGACGACTTCGGGGCGGAGGGGCGGCGCGACACGTTCGCCGCGCTACGCTCCGCGAACCTGCCGTTCACCGGCCGCCTGGGCCAGATCACCGTCCAGCGCGTACGCGGCATCAGGGTCGCACTGATCGGGTTCGCTCCCGACCGAGGGGCGAACGACCTCACGGACATCCCCGCGGCACAGCGACTCACCGCCCGCGCCGCGGCGATGGCGGACATCGTGATCGTCACGATGCATGCCGGCGCGGAGGGCTCGGACCGCACCCATGTGGAACCCGGTACCGAGTACTTCGTCGGCGAGGACCGCGGCGACAGCTACCGCTTCAGCCGTGCGGTGATCGACGCAGGCGCCGACCTGGTCGTGGGCAGCGGCCCGCACGTGATGCGGGGCATGGAGTTCTACAAGGGCCGCCTGATCGCCTACAGCCTGGGCAACTTCTCCGGCTACAAGGTGCTCGGCCTCGGCGGCACGCTCTCCACCAGCGGCGTGCTGCAGGTCACCCTCGGCGCCGACGGCACCTACGTGTCCGGGCGCCTGCACCCGACCCGGATCGTGGAGCCCGGCACGCCGGAGCCGGGCGGCGACGCGATCGACCTCGTCTCCAGCATGTCCGAGGAGGACTTCGGCCCGCACGCCGCCGACATCTCGGAGGACGGGACGATCCAGAGCCCGTAGCGCTCGTCGGCGGGGTTTGCCGAATCGGCAAACGGGCTCGGCCCCTTGGCGCCTGGCTTCGCATGATCTGTGGGGAGCCGGCAGTCAGGCCGGCAGATCGGCGATCCCGAAGGGCAGGGAGGGCGTATGGCGGCGCAGCATCGGCTGGTTGTCGAGGCCGGAAGGCGGATCCATCTCGTCGAGCAGGGGTCCGGGCCCCTCGTGCTGCTCGTGCACGGGTTCCCCGAGTGCTGGTACTCCTGGCGGCATCAGCTGCCGGTGCTCGCCGCGGCGGGGTACCGGGCGGTCGCCGTCGACGTACGGGGGTACGGGCGGTCCTCGAAGCCGGCCGCGACCGACGCCTACCGCATGGTCGAGCTCGTGGCGGACAACGCCGCCGTCGTGCGGGCCCTCGGCGAGGAGTCGGCCGTGGTCGTCGGGCACGACTGGGGCGCGGCCGTCGCCGCGAACTCCGCGCTGCTGAGGCCGGAGGTGTTCCGGGCCGTGGGGCTGCTGAGCGTTCCGTACACGCCGCGTGGCGGGCCCCGCCCCAGCGACGTCTTCGCGCAGCTGAGTGCTGGGGGTGGGGGCGGGGATGGCGGGGACGGTGGGGGCGAGGAGTTCTACGTCTCGTACTTTCAGGAGCCCGGGCGTGCCGAGGCCGAGATCGAGCCGGACGTGCGGGGCTGGCTCGCCGGGTTCTACGGCGCTCTGTCGGGCGACACCATGCCGGGACCCGGCGCTCCCGACCCGCACTTCGTCGGCGGCGGGGGGACCCTCAGGGACCGGTTCCCCGCCGGCCGGCTGCCCGGGTGGCTCGGCGAGCGGGACCTCGACGTCTACGCGGCCGAGTTCGAGCGCACCGGACTGACCGGGGCGCTCAACCGCTACCGGAACATGGACCGGGACTGGGAGGACCTCGCGGCCTACGACGGCGCCCCGATCACCCAGCCGTCCCTGTTCGTCGGCGGTGGCCTCGACGCCTCCACGACCTGGCTGGCCGACGCGATCGAGGCGTACCCGGTCACCCTGCCGGGCCTGGTCTCGTCCCACATCCTCGACGGCTGCGGGCACTGGATCCAGCAGGAACGGCCCGACGAGGTCAACCGGCTGCTCGTCGACTGGCTCGCCGGGCTGCCCGCCGCCTGAGCATCAGCGTGACGGGCAGACGACGACGGCTACCAGATCGACAGCGGTACCTGGTGGACCTCGTCCGCGGGATGCCCCGTGCGTTCGTGGACGCGCCTGACCGCATCGGCCGAGGGGGCCTCGGAGAGGCAGTAGACGTGGCCGGAGTCCGGGTCGGCCCAGGCCCGTTCGAAGTGGACGCCCTCGTCCTTCTCAGCCGCCAGGTCGGCCTCGTGGGCCTCCTTGAGCTGGTCGGCGGTGATGCCCTTCATCCCGTGGTGTACGTCCATGAACTGCGGCATGACTGCCACCTCCTGTCCTGCCTCCCGCGCCGTTCCCTCCCGATTCCCCTCCCGATTCCCCTCCCGCTTCCCGTCCCTCTCCATGCTGCGCCCGTCCGTGCCGTCCCGCGCGCCGCCCCTCATCAGTACGACGCGCCGCTCCTCATCAGTACGACGCGCCGCCCCTCATCAGTACGACGCGCCGCCCCTCGTCAGTACGACGCGCCGCCCCTCGTCAGTACGACGCGCCGCCCCTCGTCAGTACGACGCGCCGCCCCTCGTCAGTACGACGCGCCGCCTCTCATCAGTACGACGTGCCGGACCGCACCAGCACGAAGGGCCCCCGACCGGAGTCGGGGACCCTTCCTCGTGCCTGGAGCGCCGGGTCAGCCGCACTGGCAGGGGCTGCCCGACTGGCAGCCGCAGCCGCAGCCCGAGCCGCAGCCACAGGCGCCGATGACCAGGAGGTTCTTGATCTCGACGGGCTGGTCGGTCTCGCGCTGCTGCGTGGGGTCGGGCGTGGCGCTGGGGGATTCGGCCATGGATCCCTCCTAGAGGTCCCTAGGTGCCCTGGAAGCAGGGCGTGGTGCCTTTGCCCATCCCATGCCCGTTTCACTGGGGGCATCAACGGCGCATCTACGGCGCACAGTGGCGCCCACATGCCTGACCCGCACCCCGCGAGCCCCCACCCAGCTGGGGGTTACACCCCCTCGGTGCCCGTCACCGGCTGGATGTCGGGCTGGAGGTCGTCCGCGTGCTCGCCGGTGACCAGGAAGACGACGCGCTTGGCGACGGCGACCGCGTGGTCGGCGTACCGCTCGTAGTAGCGGCCGAGCAGGGTCACGTCGACGGCGGTCTCGATGCCGTGCTTCCAGCGGTCGTCCAGCAGGTGCTGGAAGATCGTGCGGTGCAGCAGGTCCATCTCGTCGTCGTCCTGCTCCAGCTGGAGGGCCAGGTCGACGTCCTTGGTGATGATCACCTCGGCGGCCTTGGCCATCAGGCGCTGCGCGAGCTGGCCCATCTCCAGGACGGTCGCGTGCAGGTCGTGGGGGATGGCGTTCGCCGGGTAGCGGAGCCGGGCCAGCTTCGCCACGTGCTGGGCCAGGTCGCCGGAGCGCTCCAGGTCGGCGGACATGCGGAGCGATGTGACGACTATCCGCAGGTCGGTCGCCACCGGCTGCTGGCGGGCGAGCAGGGCTATCGCGCGCGCCTCCAGGTCGTGGTGGAGCTCGTCCACCTTCTGGTCGGCCTCGATGACGCTCTCGGCCAGCTTGAGGTCGGCGTCGAGGATCGCCGTCGTGGCGCGCCCGATCGCCGATCCGACCAGCCGGGCCATGTCGACCAGGCTGTCGCCGATCGAATCGAGTTCCTCGTGGTACGCGTCCCGCATCAGGGTTCCCTCTCCTACGTGTGTTCCATGGGGCTCCGGGGGCCGGGGCCCGTGGCCGAAACCAGCTGCGAACCCCACGCTTCCACGTTCCGGTCTCAACGCGACCGTTTCTGCCACCCCAAATGAACCAATACTGGCTCCAAGGTGAACTCTGGGCGACGAGTGTTCGAGCTGACACCTCGCGGACTGTGGGGATGTCGTACCCCCTGCTTAACCTGTTTGCATGGACGTGAACGCGGCGGTCGCCGCAGCGGCAGCGATCGCCGGGGTGCTTACCGGTGTCATCGCCATGCTGGCGTTCCGCTGGAGCGAACGCGACCAGAAGCGACCGACCAGGACTTCTCTGCACACCGACCCCGTACTGCCCCCGGGCGTGGACACCGTACTGAGCGTGCTGCGCTCCTCCGCGGTCGTCCTCGACGAGGCCGACACGGTCGTCAAGGCGAGCTCGGCGGCGTACGCCCTCGGACTCGTGCGCGGCGGCAAACTCGCCATCGAGCCGATGCTCGGGATGGCCCGGGACACCCGGCGCGACGGCGAGATACGACAGGTCGAGCTGGACCTCCCGAGGCGGGGGACCGGACGGGGCGAGGCCCTGGCCGTCTCCGCGCGGGTGGCGCCGCTGGGCTCCCGGCTCGTCCTGCTCCTCGTGGAGGACCTCACCGAGGCCCGACGCATCGAGGCGGTACGGCGGGATTTCGTGGCGAATGTCAGTCACGAGCTGAAGACCCCGGTCGGCGCGCTCTCCCTGCTCTCCGAGGCCGTCATGGACGCCTCGGACGATCCGGAGGCCGTGCAGCGCTTCGCCGGTCGCATGCAGATCGAGGCCACGCGCCTGACCAACCTGGTCCAGGAGCTGATCGATCTGTCGAGAGTGCAGAACGACGACCCGCTGGAGGACGCCGAGCCCGTCCGGGTCGACGAGCTGGTCGCCGAGGCGATCGACCGGTGCCGGCACCAGGCCGGCACCAAGCAGATCACCATGGCCGCCGGTGGTACGGCGGACCTGCACGTCTGGGGGAACCGCGGCCAGCTCGCCGCCGCCCTCGGCAACCTGGTCGAGAACGCCGTGAACTACTCCCCGGCCCGCACCCGGGTCGGGATAGCCGCCCGCCGGGTCAGCGCGCCCGGCGGCGACATGATCGAGCTCGCCGTGACCGACCAGGGCATCGGCATCACCGACAAGGACAAGGAGCGCATCTTCGAGCGCTTCTACCGCGTCGACCCGGCCCGCTCGCGGGCCACCGGTGGCACCGGTCTCGGCCTCGCCATCGTCAAGCACGTGGTCGCCTCGCACGGCGGGGAGGTCACGGTGTGGAGCGCCGAGAACCAGGGCTCCACGTTCACCCTCAGACTGCCGGAGGCGGGCGCGGCCCGTGACCGCGCGTCGCAGCACCCCGACCCCGACCTCGAGGACGAGGCCGGTACCACCGAGTCATCCCCGTACGAACCGCTTCCCGCCCCGGAGGTCCTTCCGTGACCCGAGTGCTCGTCGTCGAGGACGAGGAGTCCTTCTCCGACGCCCTGTCGTACATGCTCCGCAAGGAGGGCTTCGAGGTCGCCGTGGCGGCCACGGGCCCCGACGGACTCGACGAGTTCGAGCGCAACGGCGCCGACCTCGTCCTCCTCGACCTGATGCTGCCCGGCCTGCCGGGCACCGAGGTCTGCCGCCAGCTGCGCGGCCGATCCAACGTCCCCGTCATCATGGTGACGGCCAAGGACAGCGAGATCGACAAGGTTGTCGGGCTCGAAATAGGAGCAGACGACTACGTCACCAAGCCCTTCTCCTCCCGTGAGCTGGTCGCCCGCATCCGTGCGGTGCTCCGCCGCCGCGGCGAGCCGGAGGAGGTGACGCCGGCCGCCCTGGAGGCGGGCCCCGTCCGCATGGACGTCGACCGCCACGTGGTGACGGTCTCCGGCTCCAAGGTCGACCTCCCCCTCAAGGAGTTCGACCTCCTGGAGATGCTCCTGCGCAACGCCGGCCGCGTCCTCACCCGCATGCAGCTCATCGACCGGGTCTGGGGCGCCGACTACGTCGGCGACACCAAGACCCTCGACGTCCACGTCAAGCGCCTGCGCGCCAAGATCGAGCCGGACCCGGGCGCGCCGCGCTACCTGGTGACGGTGCGTGGTCTCGGCTACAAATTTGAGCCCTAAGTCGCCGACCGGCTACGATGAGCAACTCTCGCCGTCGGGTGGACGGAGAGGCTAAACGCCTGTGGAGCGTTGGTAAGACCCGGAGCGATCCGGGCGCGATGCCGTGAAGCAGGAATCCCCTTGAGGGTGCGCCGAAAGTTCGAGCCGTAAAGCTCGGCAACGCCAAGGGCGGGAACCGATAACCAAGGTTCCCGCCCTAGCTGCTTCAGGCGCCACTCAGCCCGCGTTCGTCGACTCCGAGGCCGAGTCGGTCGGGGTGGCCGAGGCGCTCTCGGACTCCTTGTTCTTCTTGCCCGCCTTCGCGCTCTCGCTCGCCGTGGAGCCGGCGAGCGGAGTGGTGGAGGTGGACGGCGAGGGCGACGGCACCGCGCTCGGGCCCCAGCCCGTGAAGTAGCTCTCGGCCGGCACGACGAACGCACGCAGGCTCACGTCACCCGTCTTGCTGAAGGTGAACGTGATCTTCTGGGCGTTGCCGTCCGTGACCGCCTCACGGCTGCTGGCCAGCACCGCGGAGGCGTTGTCCTTGCCGCCGAGGATCAGCCGGCCGCCGGCCGCGATGGTCAGCGGCTGCGACTTCGTGGCGTGCAGCTCGGCGGTCTTGCCGGTGCCGGCGACGACGATCGACTGGAGCGTCTCCGGCTCGGTGCCGGTGTTGAAGATCGTCGCGGAGACCACGGCCGGCCCGGTCGACGTGAGGTCGGGCTGGGTGATCACGGTCGCGTTCTGGACCTTGATGTCGCCGACACTCGCCGCCGCGTTGTCCGGCTTGACCTCCAGCGTCTGCGAGTTGTTGCCGGCGCCGCAGGCGGAGAGCGCGGCGACGGAGAAGGCGAGGGCGGAGGCGGCGAGGGCGCCGCGTCGAAGGCTGCTGCTCACGGCGGCGGCAACTCCTTGAACGCACGGGCGGCCCTCTGTAAAGCCGCCCTAAGTGTCTGTCAGCGGCCTTAGGTTACCGAGCCGTTCCCGCGCGGCTGCACCCGACCCTCCCCAAGCCCCCCGCTTCCCGCAACGCTTCCCTCGTGCAGGGGGTACCCGGGGCTCCGCAAGTGACTCTTCGGTCACTTTGCAGCAGTGCTCGTCGGGCATTCACATAACCCACCCGCAACACCGCGCAAAACTTCCGTGAAGGAATGCACGACCGCCGGGAAAATCGATCACTCGCCGCTTCGCGCACCGCTTCATGCACCCCTTCACGTGCGTCTTCACGTACCGTTCGGTCGGACTCCGTGATCAATTCCGGAAACGTCCGGGATCCGGCTCCGGCAACCGAACGGAGTAGCGGAAGTCGTACGCTTGGAAGCGGACATATAGGGATGTTCGGCCGCTTGGGCGAGCGTCCGGATGTGTGTAACGTGCGCGTTTCACCTCGCCCGGAGAGCCGCTCCGACCTGCGAATACCTGCTTCCGGACGGCCTGCGAAGCACGTTCCTGTTGCTGTTGTCAAGCCCCGAGATATGCCCTGACCTGCGAAAACGCCATTCAGAACCGCCGGTTTCCGTGTTACCCTGGATAGCCACGGAAGGGGTACCTGTCACATGACGTTCAAGGTTGGCGACACCGTGGTCTATCCCCATCACGGGGCCGCGCTGATCGAGGCCATCGAAACTCGCCAGATCAAAGGCGTGGACAAGACCTACTTGGTGCTGAAGGTCGCCCAGGGTGACCTGACGGTGCGTGTGCCAGCGGACAATGCGGAGTTCGTCGGCGTGCGTGATGTGGTCGGTCAGGACGGGCTGGACCGGGTCTTCGAGGTGCTGCGCGCGCCGTACGCCGAGGAGCCCACGAACTGGTCCCGTCGTTACAAGGCAAACCTGGAGAAGCTCGCCTCCGGCGATGTCATCAAGGTCGCGGAAGTCGTGCGTGACCTGTGGCGTCGTGAGCGCGAGCGTGGACTCTCCGCCGGTGAGAAGCGCATGCTCGCCAAGGCCCGCCAGATCCTGGTGAGCGAGCTCGCCCTCGCGGAGAACACGAACGAGGACAAGGCCGAGGCCCTGCTCGACGAGGTCCTCGCGTCCTGACGCAGACGCCGTCCGGCTAGGCGTGACGAACTCCGCACACCCGAAATGCCGCGGTGCCCGATGACACAGCAACTGTCGCCGGGCGCTGCGGCATGTTCATGTCCGGAACGCACGTGCCAGGACGTACGTGTCCGGAACACACCGGGAACTCACCCGGAACACTTCTCCTCGGGGCGTTCGTACCCGGCGACCCGGCACCCGGCCCCGGTGGAAACCCCCGATACTAGGCGTGCCGGGCCCGGGCTGCTGGCTCGACCAGTGTCACGGAAGGGTCCGGTCAAGGCGTCGCGCCCGGCACTTCCCAGGCCATACCCACGCCAGGCCCGCACACAAACCTGACAGGAACCGATGTCTGACGATTCGCGTCCTTCGCGTACGGAACCGCGTACCGCACTGCGCACGGCAGCCGTGATTCCCGCCGCCGGCCGGGGCGTACGGCTCGGTCCGGGCGCTCCCAAGGCGCTACGCGCGCTGAACGGCACGCCCATGCTCATCCACGCCGTGCGCGCCCTCGCCGCCTCCCGCGCGGTCTCCCTGGTCGTGGTCGTGGCCCCGCCCGACGGTGCGCCCGAGGTCAAGTCCCTCCTGGACGCCCACGCCCTCCCCGACCGCACCGACTTCCTCGTCGTCCCCGGCGGCGACTCCCGCCAGGACTCGGTCAGGCTCGGCCTGGACGCGCTGCCCCCCGACTACGACATCGTCCTGGTCCACGACGCCGCCCGCCCCCTCGTCCCCGTCGACACGGTCGACGCGGTGATCCAGGCGGTCCGCGACGGCGCCCCGGCCGTGGTCCCCGCCCTCCCGCTCGCCGACACGGTCAAGGAGGTCGAGCCGGCCACCACCCCCGGCGACCCGGAGCCGGTGCTCGCGACCCCCGAGCGGGCCCGCCTGCGCGCCGTGCAGACCCCGCAGGGCTTCGACCGGACGACGCTGGTCCGCGCCCACGAGACGGTCACCGACAACGTCACCGACGACGCCAGCATGGTCGAGCAGCTCGGCGAACAGGTCGTGGTCGTCCCCGGCCACGAGGAGGCCTTCAAGGTCACCCGCCCCCTCGACCTGGTCCTCGCGGAGGCTGTCCTGGCCCGCAGGAGGCTGAACGATGGCTTCTGAGGTCGTACTGCCGCGCGTCGGCATCGGCACCGACATCCATGCCTTCGAGGAGGGCCGCGAGCTGTGGTGCGCCGGCCTGAAGTGGGAGGGCGAGGGCCCGGGCCTGGCCGGCCACTCCGACGCGGACGTCGTCGCGCACGCCGCCTGCAACGCCCTGTTCTCGGCGGCGGGCCTGGGTGACCTGGGGCAGCACTTCGGCACGGGGCGCCCGGAGTGGTCCGGCGCATCCGGCGTGACCCTGCTGACGGAGGCCGCCCGCATCGTCCGCGCCGCCGGTTTCACCATCGGGAACATCGCCGTACAGGTCGTGGGGCCACGCCCGAAGATCGGAAAGCGGCGGGACGAGGCGGAGAAGATCCTTTCCGACGCGGCCGGGGCACCGGTTTCGGTTTCGGGGGCCACGACCGACGGCCTCGGATTTCCCGGCAGGGGAGAGGGTCTTATGGCGGTGGCGACGGCTTTGGTCGTCGAACAGGCGTAAGCGGTCCTACTCGAGGGGCGCGGGGAACTGCGCGCTCGACCCCCACTGCCCGCACACGCCCATGGCACTGCACATACCGGTCCCACCCACTACCGTCGGCCCACTACCCTAGGTCCCGTGACTATTCGCCTGTACGACACCAACGCCCGGCAGATCCGTGACTTCGCCCCGCTCGCGCCGGGCTGTGTCTCGATCTACCTCTGTGGTGCCACCGTGCAGGCGGCGCCCCACATCGGGCACATCCGGTCCGGCCTGAACTTCGACATCATGCGCCGCTGGTTCGAATACCGCGGCTACGACGTGACGTTCATCCGCAACGTCACGGACATCGACGACAAGATCATCGCCAAGTCCGCCGACCAGGGCCGCCCCTGGTGGTCGATCGGCTACGAGAACGAGCGCGCGTTCAACGACGGCTACGCCGCGCTCGGCTGCCTCCCGCCGACGTACGAGCCCCGCGCGACCGGGCACGTACCGGAGATGATCGAGATGATGCGCGGGCTGATCGAGCGCGGGCACGCCTACGAGGCCGACGGCAACGTCTACTTCGACGTGCGCTCCTACCCGGACTACCTCCAGCTCTCCAACCAGGAGCTGGACAACCTCCGCCAGCCCGAGGGCGAGGGCGAGACCGGCAAGCGGGACCAGCGCGACTTCGCGCTGTGGAAGGCCGTCAAGCCGGGCGAGCCCAGCTGGGAGACGCCGTGGGGGCGCGGTCGGCCCGGCTGGCACCTGGAGTGCTCGGCGATGGCCCACAAGTACCTGGGTGAGGCCTTCGACATCCACGGCGGCGGCCTGGACCTGATCTTCCCGCACCACGAGAACGAGATCGCCCAGGCCAAGGCGTACGGCGACGACTTCGCCCAGTACTGGGTGCACAACGCCTGGGTCACCATGAGCGGCGAGAAGATGTCGAAGTCCCTCGGGAACTCGGTGCTCGTCTCGGAGATGGTCAAGCACTGGCGCCCGATCGTGCTGCGCTACTACCTGGGCACCCCGCACTACCGCTCGATGATCGAGTACAGCGAGGAGTCGCTGCGCGAGGCCGAGCAGGCGTTCGCGCGGATCGACGGGTTCGTGCAGCGCGTGGTGGAGCTGGCCGGGGGAGCCGTCGAGCCCTCGGCCGAGGTGCCGCCGGCGTTCGCCGAGGCGATGGACGACGACCTGGGCGTCCCGCAGGCCCTCGCGGTCGTGCACACCACCGTCCGGCAGGGCAACTCCGCCCTCGCCGCCGACGACAAGGAAGCCGCCGTCGCCCGCCTCGCCGAGGTCCGGGCCATGCTCGGCGTCCTCGGCCTGGACCCGCTGGACCCGCACTGGTCCGGCGGTGCCGAGAAGGGCGAGGATCTGCACGGGGTCGTGGACGCCCTGGTCCGGCTCGTCCTCGACCAGCGCGAGTCCGCGCGCGCCCGCAAGGACTGGGCGACCGCCGACGCCATCCGCGACCAGCTGAACCAGTCCGGCCTCGCGATCGAGGACAGTCCGTCCGGCCCGCGCTGGACCCTCAAGTCCTAGCGACCGGCCCCCGCTGGTCAGTGAAGATCGACTGTGCCGCCCGGCCCCCCGGGCGGCACACTGCATAAGACGCACAACACGTACGTACGAAACGAAGCTCACGGAGACGGGTAACCCATGGCAGCCAACAACCGCCGCATGTCCGGCAAGAAGGGCGCGCAGATCGGCAGTGGCGGCCAGCGGCGCCGGGGCCTGGAGGGCAAGGGACCGACCCCGCCCGCCGAGATGCGCAAGGGACACAAGAAGAACCGCATCGCCACCGCCAAGGCCAAGCAGACCCAGCGCCGTCCGGTGGTGCGCGGCCGGGGCGGCAAGGGCACGTCCGAGATGGTCGTGGGCCGCAACCCGGTGGTGGAGGCGCTGCGCGAGGGCGTCCCGGCGTCGACCCTCTACGTCCAGCAGTTCATCGACAACGACGAGCGGGTCCGCGAGGCCCTCCAGCTCGCGGCCGAGCGCGGCGGCATCAACCTCATGGAGGCCCCGCGCCCCGAGCTGGACCGCATGACGAACGGCCTCAACCACCAGGGCCTGGTCCTCCAGGTCCCGCCGTACGAGTACGCCCACCCCGAGGACCTGGCGAACGCCGCGTACGACGAGGGCGAGGACCCCTTCATCGTCGCCCTCGACGGCGTGACCGACCCGCGCAACCTCGGCGCGGTCGTCCGCTCGGTCTCCGCCTTCGGCGGCCACGGCGTGGTCGTCCCCGAGCGCCGCGCGGCCGGTATGACCGCCGGCGCCTGGAAGACGTCGGCCGGTACGGCCGCCCGCACCCCGGTCGCCCGCGCCACGAACCTGACCCGGGCCCTGGAGGCGTACAAGAAGGCCGGCATCGTGGTCGTCGGCCTCGCCGCGGACGGCGAGCACGAGATCGGCGACCTGGCGGCCCTGGGCGGCCCGGTCGTCATCGTCGTCGGCAGCGAGGGCAAGGGCCTGTCCCGGCTGGTCGGCGAGACGTGCGACTTCCGGGTCCGGATCCCGATGCCCGGTGGTGCCGAGTCGCTCAACGCGGGTGTGGCGGCGGGCATCGTGCTGTACGAGGCGGCGCGCCGCCGGGTGTGAACGGATGTCCGTAGCCTGATCCGTGCGGGGTAATTCCGGCGTCCCGGACATCCTTGACGGGGTCCGGACACATCCGGCCGGTCAAAGCAGTGTCCTAACTCCACGTCACTCGGTTAGATGAGTGTGGACACCAGAACACCCCGCACACCCACGGGGGACCGCTCGTCGGGATTCCGCTCCGGATTCGCTTCCGGGCCCGACGACGCTCCCGCGCTGAGCATGGTGAAGGTGCCGAGCGATCCGGCGCAGGTCATCGTCAACCACGCGAGCTTCCGCGTGCAGCTGGGCGTATCGACACGGCGTACCCAATCTCCCCGGGTCGTACGGCACTTGAGCGCCACCGAGGACACCGCGCGCATCCCGGTCGTCGGCACGGCGGGCAGAGCGGGGGCGGCACCCGGCCGTCGCCGCCCGGTCGTCTGGAGCGGCAAGTCCGCGCCCGACGACACCGGCGCCCACCGGCTGCTCCAGGCCGTCCGGGGCGGCAGCGTCCGGCACGTCGAGGAGCCCGCCGAACCGGCCGGCGCGACCCAGGTCATCCCGCGCGTCGGCGGCGGCTACGACGGCCTCGACCAGACCGTCGAGACCCCGATGGTCGGCCACCCGCGCTCCCCGGCCTCCGGCGAGAACCGGCTCATCCCGAACATGCCGGCGGTGGGCAGCGCCTACGACGAACCGGCCTACCACGACCCGGCGTACGGCCGACCGTCCTACGCCGACGACGAGTTCGAGGACTTCGAGGAACCGCGGTCGGCCCGGCGGCCCGGCGACGGCGACCCGGCCCGGCACGCCTACTACCCCGGCCGCCGGATGAACCTCGGGGTGGTCCTCCTCCCGCTCCGGATCTTCCTCGGCTTCATCTCCATCTACGCCGGCATGGGCAAGCTGTGCGACCCCGTCTACTTCGACGGCGGCAAGCGCGGCTCCATGGTCACCTGGCTCAACACGCTGCACCCCTGGGAGGTCGCCGAGCCACTGCGCCAGTTCGCCCTCCAGCACCCGGTCGGCTCCGGCCTCGTCATCGCCTTCTTCCAGGTGATCGTCGGCGTCCTGACCGTCCTCGGCTGCTGGCAGCGGGTCGCCGCGGTCGTCGGCGCGCTGCTCTCGGCCGCGCTCATCGTCACCGTCAGCTGGAAGACCGTCCCCGCCTACGACGCCCCCGACATCATCTACCTCGCCGCCTGGTCCCCGCTGATCATCGCCGGCGCCCCCGTCTACTCCGTGGACGGCCGCCTCGCGGGCAGCGCCTGGCGACGGCTCGGCCCCCACTCCGACATCTGGGACCTGCGCGCCTACGTGCTGCGCCGGGGCGCCCTGGTCACGGCCGTCACCATCGGCCTCACCCTCCTCATCGGCTCCCTGCTCGGCGGCGCGGTCCGCGACTCCAGCCGCGTGGTCGTCCCCGGCCCCGGCGAGGCGCCCCGCAACAACCTCCCCGGTTCCCCCCTGCCCGGCGAGCCGACGAAGGCCCGCAAGAGCACCCCGCCCGCGTCCACGCCTCCTTCCGGCGGCGCCTCGGCGAGCCCTTCGCAGGCGGCGACCACCCCGAACGCCGACCGCACCACGAGCGGCGCCACCACCACGACCCCCAGCGAGACCCAGGGCACCACGGGTCAGGCCCCGCCCCAGCACACCGCCCCGGCGCCGACCACCGCGGGCCCCACCTCCGGCGGCACCGCGACCGGTGGCACGTCCTCGACGGGCGGCGGCACCGGCAGCAACACGGGAAGCACCGGCGGCGGCGCGTCCTCCTCGGGCCAGCCGGGCCTGGTGGGCGGCCTCCTCGGCTGACGGCCGCTTCACAGTGACGCAGCCCCGCGCTTCAGCAGCGCGGGGCTGCGGCGTACCAGGCGTACCGAAGGGGTGCGATCTGCCGTCTGCCGACCGCGGCGCCGTCGTGGCTGATCGCGCAGTTCCCCGCGCCCCTTACAGGGGCGGTTCGGC
>NZ_JBHXMA010000032.1:86440-141738 GCF_042721035.1 Streptomyces sp. NPDC058464 | reverse complement strand
CCCAGCAGTCGTGGCAACAGCCCTCGCCGCAGGCCGGTCCCTACGGCCCGTACGGCGGCCAGGGGGGTCAGGGTCCCTACGGCGGCCAACCCCCCCCCCCCCCCCCCCCCCCCCCCCCCGGGCGGGGGGGCGGGGGGGCGGGCCCCGCCCCCCCCCCGACCGGTCAGGACATCATTCGGATCCGGATATCCTGCGCCACATCATCTGGCCGAAGTCCTCGGCATCCTCTTCGGTTCCGGTGTCCCCGAAGCCGGCCATGCGGTATTGGTGGTACGTCTCGTGGAAGAATGTCACCACGGCTTCCTTGATGCTCCGCAGGCCCTTGTTTGAGATCTCGATGATCGGCAGACCGTTCCGGCCGAGATGGGGGCGGTCGCTGTACTTGGGTGCAGGGCCCAAAGAGTGCGGGCTGTTCCCCTCGGCCAGGCCACCCGTGTTCTGATCGATGATCCGCTCTTTGTGAACGACATCGTACTTGTCCCACTCGGAGGGGTAACCCGCCCGGGCCAGCGTCTCCTTGAGCCTGCCGAGGCTCACCACCGGTCCCTGCGGGTACTCGTTCGGCTTCTTGTCCGGCTTGCTGCGATAGGCGTTGCCCTGCTTCGGCTCAGACCCCGGGCTCGGCTCGTCCCCGCTCCGGGCGCCGGATTTCCCGCTGCCCCCCGGCTCCTTGCCGCCCTTGCCGGTGCCGGATTTCGGCGTCGACGGCGCGTCGCCGGCCTTGGGCGTGGTGGGCGCCGGGTCGGCCGGGGTGGTGGTAGGCAGGTCGCCGGAGAGGAGTCCCTTGACCGCCCCTACGAGGTCCTCGCCCTCCGACATGGCGGCCTTGACCGCCTTGACGGCCTTGATTCCGCCGCTGACCGCCTTGTAGGCGCCGTAGCCGTCGGCGGCGAAGGTGCCGACCACGCCGGTCCACTGGCCGGCGACGTAGGAGGTCGAGCCGGTGTCGACGCCGAAGAGGTTGCCCAGCGGGTGGTCGTCGACGTAACCGGTGTGGCCGAGCTGGAACGGGGTCTCGTTCGAGTACCCGGTCCAGCCGTTGAAATACTGGTTGTCGCCGTTGACGATGCCGGCGAACCCGTTCCACCCGTCGGAGAGGGTGTTGACGCTCCACTGCCACGGGTCGCCGACGACGCTGTCGCCCACACCGCAGAAGAAGCTGCCGACCGCGCCGCCCCAGTCCGAGTACCAGGCCAGGCCGTTGGGGTCGCTACCGGAGACAGGGTTTCCGGCCGCGTAGCCGTAGCCGCCCATCTGGTTCGGGTCGTCGTTCTCGAAGACCGGGTCGACCGACAGGAAGCGGCCGTTGACCGGGTCGTAGTTCCGTGCTCCGAGGAGGCTCAGGCCGGAGTTGGCGTCGGCGGGCTTGCCCAGGTAGCCGTGGTTGTCGGCCCACCCGGTCGGAACGGCGCCGCGCGGGTTGCCGTAGGGGTCGAAGGCGCGCCGGGTGATGGCCAGCGTGCTGCCGTCCACCTGGAGCTGGGCAGTGCCCTGCGGGGTGGTCGGCTGGTAGCTGATGCCGCCCTTGCTGGAGCGGACCGTCATGGTGCCGTCCGGAGAGCAGTAGTAGCGCAGTCCGGTCACGGTCTTGGTGGCGGTGTCGAGGCTGAGCTGCTCGTTGCCGCCGAAGAGGTAGAGCGTGTTGCCGCCCGGGCCGCGCTGGATCAGCAACTGGCCATCGGCGTCGTAGAGGTAGCCGGTCTTCTTGCCGTCGGTGGTGGTGGCGGAGGTCAGGCCCTCGTCGTTGTACTCGATCCCCTGACTCCCCGGTCGGGCTCCGGTGGTGGTCCGGGTCTTGGTGTTGCCCGCGTCGTCGTACTCCGGGGTCAATACGGAGGTGCCGGTGGTGGGGTTGCGGGTGGTGACGGTGGAGACCGCGTTTGGCCGCTTGGCGGGAGTTGTGCCGGCGCCCGGGTAGGCGAGCGTCTGGGTGGTGTCCTTGGCCGTGTTGCCGGTGACGTCGTGCGCGACCTGCTGGGTGCGGTCACCGAGCTGGTTGAACTGCCAGTCCGTCCAGTACGGGGCCGGTCCGCCGACGGTCGAGGGGGACGGGGCCGACGTGGCGCATCGGGCGAGCTGGCCCGCGGTGGCCTGGGTGAGGCCCTTGGTGTCCGTCCAGGCCGTGGTCAACCGGTCCTGCGCGTCGTAGGCGAAGCACTGGGTATCGGCGGACCGGTCTGCGCCGCCGCTGGAGCGGACGTCGGAGACCGCGGTGATGTTGCCGGCCTGGTCGTAGCCGTAGGTGGTGTCCGAGATCGGGTTGGCTGTGTTGGTCTGGAGGGTGACCCGGTTGGTGGCCAGTCGCCCGGTCGCCTGGTCGTAGGTCTGCGCGGTACGCAGCTGCTTGGACGGGGTGCCGACGGTGGTCTGGAGGACTTCTCCGAGCGGGCTGTAGTTGACCGTGGCGACATACGGCCGGCTGGGCGAGCCCATGCTGACCAGGCCGCCTTCGAGGTTGTAGCCGTAGCCGACGGTCTCGGCCGGCAGTCCGCCGTCGGCGCCGTACGTGGTGGCCGCCAGCAGGCCGACGTTGTCGGTGTTTTGCGGCTTTCCCGTCGAGGTTCAGCCGGTGCTCGCCTTCGTCGCGGTGGCGCGGCTTCAGGTCGTGCCGTCACTCTGGGACGTGCGTGTCCTTCAGGAGCGCGACATAGCTGCGCTCAAGCACCTCAAGGCTGACTGGCGACCGGACAAGGTCGAGGCGGTGTATGAGGCGGCGCGTGATCGCCGTACGTGGATTCGCTCTTGACGGTTGGCCGGGTTACAGCCAACTTTCGCGGAATGTGGCCTGTTCACGTCATTACCCGCCGGTCCCTGTTGAGGGCGCCGCTTCTCTCCCGCATCCTGGAAGGCTTTCTGTCGAGCCATGATCTGGGGGGATAGATGTCTCTTCACTCTGCACTCCGTGCGAATGATCCAGAGTCGGTCCACCGAACGCGCCAACTCATCGAATACATGCGCGAAATTGTTCGCGGGTCGTACAAGCCGGTGCGGGACTGGCAGAAATATCCGGAGGTTCTCTGGCTCTCCGGGCTGCCGGACGACAAGCTCCGGCAACGCCCCGACAGCGACCGGACGCTGCTCAAGGTGGCCCACCGCCCGCCGCGCCCGGCTCCTGTCCTGCCCGAGGTGCTGGCGGGGTGGGTCGATCCCGAGGCCGCCGCCACCGCGACGCCAGAAGCCCCGCCGCTGGCCGAGTCGGGACCGGGCCAGGGCTGGCAGGAGGACGAGAACGGAGACCTGTTCGAGGTCTTCGAGATCCGCCGGGAGGACGCGCACGACGTGCTGCGCGCCTACGGGCGATGGCTCGACGCGTGGCGCAAGTGGTCGGAAAAAGAGCGTGTCGACCGGCCCTACCGGGAACTCCATCAGCAGCTGTACCGAATGGCGACCAGGGTTCAGCAGGACGGCGAGGAATACGAGGCGGTACTGGGTGCCGGATTCCTGACCATCGGGGCCGCACGTCCGTCCGCGCGTATCGCTCGGCACATTCTGACGGCGCCGCTGGTTCTCACTGTGAATTCGGCGGACATGTCCATCACCGTCGCAGTCGCACCCGGAGATCCCGCGCGGCTGGAAGACGGCGAGTTCCTCGGCGCTGACGAGGGCTACAGCACCCGTCTGCTGAGCCCGCTGCGGGACCGTGTCGACGCGGACGGATTCCATCCGTTGTCCCGTGACTGCCAGGACGTGCTCGCCGACTGGTCGGAGAGGGCGTTCGGCACCGATCGCGCGGCGGCGTTCCACCGTGGCTGGGGCCGCCCGTCCGCCGACCCGATGCTGCCGGTGCCCACGCTCGGGTTCGCGCCGGCGATCATTCTCCGCCAGCGGGGCCAGGGCGCCCTCGTGAACTTCTACGACGGCATAGCGAACCGCCTCGCCCAGCCCGGTGCCGTCGCTCCCCTGGGTCTTGCGCAGTTGCTGTACCAGCTGGAAGCGGAGGACCGCAGGCTGTGGGGTACGGCGGGGGGTCCTGACGTGCCGCCCGCGCTCGGCCCCGACCCGCTGTTCCCGCTGCTGTCGAACGAAGCCCAGCGGGATGTACTGAGGCGCCTTCAGACCGATACGGGCGTCGTCGTCCAGGGACCGCCCGGCACCGGAAAGACGCACACCATCGCCAACCTGGTTTGTGCCTTGCTGGCAGACGGCAAGCGGGTGCTCGTGACGAGCGAGAAGGGCCAGGCGCTGAAGGTCCTCCGGCAGCAACTGCCGGCCGAACTGCGCAGCCTTTGTGTCCTCCAGGGCGACCGGCGCCAGGACGGCAGCGACGACCTGGAACAATCCGTGCGCGCGCTCTCCCAGCTCAGTGCCACCCAGTCGAAGGAGCGTCTCGACGCGAGGATCAAGAGCCATGAGGCGCTGCGCTCGGAACTGTTGGACACCCGCGCGCGGCTCCGTGACGAACTCCGCGCTGTTCGTGAGGCGGAGTGGTACGAACACCCCGACGTGGCACCCGGTTACCGGGGGCGGCTCGCGGAGATCGTGGAGACCGTCACTGCCGGTGCACCGAAGTACGACTGGATGCCCACCCTGCCCGCCTCGGCACCCCGAGAACCTTCGCTGAGTCAGGACGAGGCACAGCGTCTGCTGGGGCTGGTGTCCCGGCACGGAGCCGGAGTGCTGGACGAGCATGCCGCCCGTTGCCCAGACCCCGCGGACTTCGTCGCCCCCGTGCTGTTCGAAGAGGCGGTCAACGCCCTGGACGTCGCTCTGCGTGCCTGTACCGGACCGTCGTCCGACCCGCTCGCCCTCGAACTCGCCGCTCAGGGAAGCGAGTTGATCACGACGCTGGTCGAGCTGCTGGACGCGGCGGAACACGCGCTGCAGAGCGAGGGCCTGCCGGGGGACCCGGCCGCTTGGCCGCCCGAGGAGTGGACCACAACTGCCTTGCAGGACGGGATGGCAGGCCGGCGACAGCAGTTGTGGGAGGGGGTACGCCACTCGTCCGCCCGTGCCTCAGATGTGCAGAGCGTGCTTCAGCACCTGCCCTTCGCCGTGCTCGACGTACCCGATGTGGCGCTTGCCGAAGAAGCGCGTCTGATCGCCGCTGGCAAGGACCTCGAACAGTACCTGCGCGGTGGCGGAAAGCTGCGCAAGCTGGCTCCGAAGTCGGTGCAGAAGGAAGCCGAAGTCCTTTTGCGGGACTGCCGGGTGGACGGGCGGCAGCCCAGCACGCCGGAGGAGATCTCCGCTCTGGTGGCCCATCTGGCGGCTCGCCAGTGCGTCCGGCAGCTGAACGAGCGCTGGCAGAGCGTTGGCGTGCCGGGGGCCGAGGGCTCCACGGAGGTGGCTCTGTCGCAGCTGCTGGACCGGGTGCCGACGCTCCGCGCGGTCGACGGGTTCACCCACTCCGTGCGTGAGCTGCACGACGTCCTGCTCAAGGCCCGGATCAAGGCCACCGTACGCACGGCACAGCAGTGGGACGACGTCCGTACGTCGGCGAACGGTGCGGAACAACTGCTCCGCGCCCGTGCGGTGGAGGAGAGGCTGCGTTCCATCGCCGAGCAGCTGCCGCGGCCCGATGCCCGCGGAGTGGCCGAACTGGCGGAGGTGCACCGGGCCGTCACCTTCCGAGATCCGCGGGCGTACACGTCCGCGATCGACGCGCTGACCGAGGCCTTCCACCGGGAGGCCGATCGCCGTCAGGCTCGCAAACTCCTGGACCGGTTGTCCGAGGACCATCCCGAACTGGCCCGGCGTTTCGCCGAGTCCCCGGCCGAGACGGCTTGGGAGACCCGCCTCATGGACCTGGACGGAGCCTGGGCGTGGCGGCGAGCGCGCACCTTCCAGGACACGGTGCTGGCACCTGGCAGGGAAGCCAAGCTGGAAGGAGAACTGCAGGCAGCCGAGACGCAGTTGGGGAGGACCGTAACCCAACTGGCTGCCGACCGGGCGCTGTACCACTGCCTGGACCGGATGACGGCCGGACAGAAACAGGCACTCAGCGCCTACGCGTCGGCCACGGCGAACGCGGGCAGGGGCATGACGGCACTCGGGAAGCGGCACCTAAAGGCCGCCCGCTCCGCGATGCGTGACGCGCGTGCCGCGGTCCCGGCATGGGTCATGCCGATCAAGCAGGTGGCCGAAATGATCGATCCCGAGCCGGACGCCTTCGACGTCGTCATCGTGGACGAGGCGAGCCAGGTCGGTCTGGACGGGCTGATGCTGCTGTGGCTTGCCCCGAGGATCATCGTCGTGGGCGACGACAAGCAGTGTGTCCCGTTCTACACGGGCGGCAAGCACGAGCGGCTCAACGAACTCCTCGACTCGCTCCTGCCCCATCTCACCGACTGGCAGCGGGACGGGCTCAGCCCCAAGTCCAACCTCTACGACCTGCTGTCGGCGCGCTTCAGCGAGACGATCCGGCTCACCGAGCACTTCCGGTGCATGCCGGAGATCATCAAGTGGTCCTCCGCCCAGTTCTATCCCGACAACGAACTCGTGCCGCTGCGCCAGTACGGAGCGGACCGGCTGCGGCCCCTCGAAGTCGTCCATGTCCAGGAAGGCCACTGCGAGGGACGGCGAGAGACTCTGGTCAACCGGCCCGAGGCCGAACGCATCGTCGCCAAGCTGCTGGAACTCGCGGAGGACGAGGCGTACGCGAAACGGAGTTTCGGAGTCATCGTGCTCCGTTCCGGACTCCAGACAAGGCTGTTGGAGAACCTCATCGACACGCGGATCGACTCCCCGATCCGGGACCGGCACAACATCCGTGTCGGCACGGCCGAACAGTTCCAGGGAGACGAACGGGACGTCATCCTGCTCTCGCTGGTCGTCGACGCCGACAACATACGGCTCGTGAACGGCCCAGGTGACGGGCGGCGGTTCAACGTGGCCGCCAGCCGGGCCAGGGACCAGATGTGGCTGTTCACCTCCGCTACACCGGATCAGCTGAACAGCAGGGACTTGCGCCACTCCCTGCTCACCTACATGCAGGCGCCGCCGGAACTCCAAGGCACCTCTCCCGGCCTGTCCGCCGTCTCGTCCGACGAGCCGTGCGATCCGTTCGAGTCCCTCTTTGAGCAGCGGGTCTTCCGCAGGATCAAGGAACGCGGCTACCACGTCGTCCCCCAGTGGAAGGTCAGTGGCAAACGCATCGACCTCGTCGTCGTCGGAGAGACGGGCCGCCTCGCCGTGGAGTGCGACGGCAGTCCGTATCACTCCACGCCCGACCAGATCCGCGAGGACTACGAGCGGGAGCGCGAACTGCGCCGGGCCGGCTGGCAGTTCTGGCGCATACGCAGCAGCGAGTTCGCCCTGTCCCCGGAGGATTCGCTGACCCCGCTGTGGAAGCGCCTCGACGCTCTCGGCATCCGGCCCGGAGTCACCGAGGAGGTCCAGGGTGATGCGGGAAGCAGCTGGGCCCCGGTCGAGATGGATGAGGCCGACCCCACCACCGACGAACTCGACGCGATGCCCGATGAGGATGCGTCCGTGTCTCTCGAAGGAGCCTGAAGTGACCGAAATCTTCGACGACAGCACACTGACCGAGATCGCCCACCTGATCTGCGGGGACGAGCCGCCGCTGCTCTACCGGAAGGGCTACCAGATAGCCGAGTTCTTCCAGCGCGCGGGCTGGGACGACGTTCCGGAGTATGCCGGCACACCGAGGCACAAGTGGGCCAAGGACCTCCTGAAGGAGCGTCAGGAGGACGGCACGGACGAGACCGAGCGCGCCATCCTGCGCCTGGCGAACCGCCTTGAGTACTACAACCAGCAGCAGGAGTACCAGGCCACGCTGAAGCGGCTCAACGAGATACTCGTGCTCGACGGACGCCGCATCGGCGAGGAGGGAGGCCAACTGGTCCTGGTCCGCTGCGAAGCAGGATTCGAGGACGAAGTACGACAGCTGGCGCGTGTCGAGCTGAAGGTCTCCGTGACAGAGGTCGTGAGCGACCCGGAACTCGCCGCCACCGTGCAACTCCGGCTGGACGAGGCACGCACCTGCTACGAGCACGGCGCCTACACGTCGGCGGTCATCATGCTGGGCAGTCTTCTGGAGGGCGTACTCGCGCATGCCGCGCAGGTCCGCGCCGCGGGCGTACGCATGCCCAAGCCGTTGGGGAAAATGGGGCTGAACGACTTCGTGGAGTTCGCGTACGAGAACAAATGGATCGAGCACGACGCCAAGCTGGCCTCGGAGCTTGTCCGGCACTACAGGAATCTCGTCCATCCCCTGGCGGAGAAACGGACCGGACACGTACCGAACCGCGACACGCTCGATATGTGCTGGCCGGTGGTGAACGCCACGCTGAACGATCTCGCGGCGACGGCAGCAGCGCCTCCCGCTCCGCCTACTCCGCGTGCCCCCGCAGAGCGAGGTCGTGGTCGCAATCCCAATGCCTCCCCACAACGCCCAACACCGGCCTCTGTCGCTCGTCGCCATCCGGGTGGTGGAACGACAGCGGGCGCATGAACCGGGGGTGCGCTCGATCCAGCGTGGGCGGAGAAAGCGCGGAGTGGCTGACGGTGCCTCCTCCGCCCGCGCAGAACATAGAACACTGAGACTGAAGGCGGGTTACGTCGAGGCGTCCTCAGTGCTCGTGCTCTTCCTTACGAGTTGGCGCGTGATAGCGGGTGAGGCGTGTTTGGCCTGGTCGTGGCCTGTTTTCAGGTAATGGTGGGGTCGGAGACGAGGCCGGCGATCGCGCGGTAGGTGTCGGGGAGGCGGTCGCGGCGGTGGGTCCAGCGCGTCAGTTGCTTCCAGCGTTTGTGAGACCCGGCCGGGACCGAGTCCTCTCGCTTGCGATCCTCATGCTGGACGCACATGGTCGTCAGACGGGGGAGTTCTCCACCCTCCTCAACCCGGGCTGCGACCCCGGCCCCGTGCACATCCACGGCCTCACCCCGGCCCGTCTCGCCGGCGCTCCCACCTTCGAGGAGATCGCACCGCAGGTGGGGGCGCTGCTCGGCAAGCGCGTCCTGGTCGCCCACAACGCGCAGTTCGACTACGACTTCCTGGCCCACGAGTTCGCCCACGTCCGTTCCTGGGTGCCGGTCAGCAGACGGCTGTGCACGCTGGCCCTCAACCGCCTGGTCGGGCCCGCGACGCCCGATCTCAAGCTGGGCACGCTCGCCGCGCACTACGGCGTGCGCCAGGAGAAGGCCCACGACGCGCAGGACGACGTACGGGTGCTCTCCGGCATCCTGCGCGGCTCGCTGAGCGCGGCCGAGCGCCTGGGCCTGTCCCTGCCGCTCCTGGACTGCCCGCCCCGCCAGAACTACAAGCCGTACGTCCCCAAGACACCCTGCGCGTACCGCAATCCGGGCCCTCTGGAACCGGGCGGACTCCTGGTACAGGGCATGAAGGTCGCCATCACCGGGGACACCAAGGTCTCCCGTGAAGAGTTGGTCGCCCGCTCGGTGGCGGCCGGGCTGAACATGATGACCTCGGTCAGCGGTCAGACCAGCGTCGTCGTCACCAACGATCCCCGTGCCGCATCCGGGAAACTGCGTCGCGCCGCGACCGAGGGTGTCCCGCTCGTGGATGAGCCGGCCTATCTGCGGCTGCTGGAGAGTGTGCAACCTGGCCAGGCCAAGGGCACCGCTCGGCAGCGGCCTGTGGCGGAGACTCCCGTGCGCCCGCCCACTGCACCGCCCGGGTCGACGCCGAGCGTGCCGGCACAGCGGACAGCCCCACCGACCGTATCCGCTGCCGGCGAGGACCAGTCGCTCACCGGGCGCCGAATCCTGGTCGTGGGAGGCACCCACCAAGAGGCCGCAGAGGCACGTGCGCGTGCTGTCGGCCTCGGAGCCTCCGCGGCGGTCAACCTCTCCGCCAACGTGACCGACGTCGTCGTGCTGCCCGGTGGCGCAGCGGACCGGCGCATGACGCGCATCACCGCCCTCGGCCTCCGTGTCCACGAGGCCGACTGGCTCCGCGCACCCACGACCACGCCGATGCCCGCGCCGGCACAGAGCACGGCCGAAAACCGGCCTGGCACGGCAGCGGCACTGGTCAGGGGGGCGGTCATCGACCTGTCCGACACCGGAACGGCCTGGACAGTGGCCGCGACATGGCGTCAGCAGACCGCCTACGACCTGGACGTCGTCGCCTTCGCGGTCGACGCCCACGAACAGGTACGAGGAGACGAGGACTTCGTCTTCTAC
This sequence comes from Streptomyces sp. NPDC058464, assembly GCF_042721035.1. Taxonomy (NCBI): domain Bacteria; kingdom Bacillati; phylum Actinomycetota; class Actinomycetes; order Kitasatosporales; family Streptomycetaceae; genus Streptomyces; species Streptomyces sp. NPDC058464. Next base: position 131,631 of record NZ_JBHXMA010000032.1, on the reverse strand, counting down.
GGCGCACCCGAACACCCCGACGGCACGCTGCGGCTCGCCACGGACGGTCCGACGGAACAGACCGTCACCGCCGAACTGGAGCGCCTGCCCCTGGAGATCCACCGGATCGTCATCGCCGCTGCGATCGACGGTGCCGCGACCTTCTCCGACGTCGGGGCCGTCGAGATCACCGCCACCTGTGGGATCGGCGCGGCCCCGAAAGCCCAGGCCACCCTCGACGCCGCCACCACCGAGCGCACCATGATCCTCGCCGAGCTCTACCGCCGAGGGGAGGGCTGGCGGCTGCGTGCCGTCGGGCAGGGTTACGACCACGGCCTGGCCGACCTTGCTCGCGGCTACGGCGTCGACGTCGCCGAGTGACCGATTGTCCCCTTCGAGGGCCGGGCCCTGAGGGAGCTATCACCCGTCCGTGTCATTGCAGGGGGCGACGGAGCGGTGTGGGCTGCTCTCATGCATCGCTGGTCCTCTTTGAACGAACGGCAGAGCGCACTACTTGGCTGACTCGCCGAAGATCCCGGAGGCTGGGATCCGGGTGAGTGGCGGTCGGCCTACGCGTTGCGTGACCGGGGACTGTTGACGGTCAGGCGCAGCGGACACGAAGCGCATCTACTGGTCACCGAGGCCGGGACGTTCTATCTCCGGAACGGCCATCACCCGGACCATCCCGCGCGCGGCCAGCGTGCGACAGAGGACGCGCCAGGCGGAAAGTCATCGTCTGGTCCGACTCCGCACAGCGAGCGCCCGGTCGCTTGTGCGCGACGTGCGAGGGCGACCGAACTCGTCGAACGACTTGTGGCCGAAGGGCGCGTGATCGTGAGCGATCCCGATGAGGGCGAGGTCACAGAGTGGCGGCGCGTCATCAACTGTGCCAAGCGGCACGGTCTGGAACCCCAGGGAAAGCGCATCGAGAGGAGGAGCCTTGGCCGGAGCGGACTGGAGATGTACTTGGCGACGCGCCGCAGGACGAGGGGCAGGGCGTGTGCCGAGGTGGTCGACTGATCCAGTGGATCGTCAGGGGTGTGACTGTGCCGCCGGACGGGTGGCGCGGGTCCGTGGCCGTGTGCTGGTCAGCCCCGTTTCCATGGCGGAGAGCAGGGTGAGGGCCGCGTCGAGGTGGGTGGTGTCGTGGCCGGCGGCCGCGGAGACGGCCGCGGCCCATTCCCGGCGGACGAGGGCGTAGTTGGCGCGTCCGCGCTCCGTGGTGTGGACCGTCACCCCGCGGCCGTCACCGGGGTCGGCGCGTCGTTCGACGAGGCCCTTGCGCTCCAGGCCGCCCAGGACGGTGGAGAGATTGGTGCGCTGCAGCCCGGTCGCGGCGGCGATGCGGCTGGGCGGCGCGGCGTGGTCGTGCTGGAGGTGGCGCATCACCATGCCTTCGGACGGCGACAGGGGGATGGCCCGTTCGTCGGTATAGCCGCGGAACTGGATCTCCCGGCTGATGATCAGCACGAGGTCGGCGAGCTCGGCCCACCTCCGGTCCTCGTCCGTTCCGGCCGTCGGGCTCGTCTGATGCGTCTGGTCCTCCGTCACGGCTCCAGGGTACGGGCTTGCCCGTAAGTGGTTATGAGGCCATACTCCTTATGTGCTCATAGTTATGAGCACATAATCTCATCGCTCTCTGGAGCTGTCATGACGACAACCACTACCTCCGGGCGCGCCGCCACGGCGACGCTGTCGCCCCGTTCCGCGGCCCGCGCGGGCGGCCTGCACCCGGTCGGGGTGTTCATCCTGCTGGCGGGCGCCTTCCTGCCGATCATGGACTTCTTCATCACCAACGTGGCGCTGCCCAGCATCGACGCCTCGTTGCACGCCTCGGCGTCGTCGCTGGAGCTGGTGATCGCCGGGTACGGCGTCGCGTACGCGACCCTGCTGGTCCTCGGCGGCCGGTTGGGGGACCGCTACGGTCGCCGCCGGATCTTCCTCGGTGCGCTCGTCGGCTTCGTGCTGGCGTCCCTGGCCTGTGGCCTCGCCCCGGGTGTGGCCACGCTGATCGGGGCCCGCATCGTCCAGGGCGCCACCGCCGCCCTGCTGATCCCGCAGGTGCTGGCGACCTTCCACCATGTCCTCGAAGGGGAGCGCAAGGCCCGTGCGGTGGCCCTGTACGGGGCGACCTCCGGTATCGCCGCCGTCGTGGGACAGCTGGTGGGCGGCCTGTTGGTCGGTGCGGACATCGCCGGTACCTCCTGGCGGCCGATCTTCCTGGTCAACGTGCCCGTCGGCGTGGTGGTGCTGTGCGTGGTGGCGCGGGTCGTGCCCGCCACCCGCTCGCACCACCCGGTCGGCATCGACCTGCCCGGCACCGTGCTGTTCGCCGCCACCCTGACCGCCCTGCTGGTCCCGCTGACCGAGGGCCACTCGCTGGGCTGGCCGTGGTGGACCTGGCTGCTGATCGCCGTCGCGGTCGTCCTCGGCGCGGCCACCTACGCCGTGGAGAAGCGCACCGAGCGGCGCGGCGAGGTCCCGCTGCTGCCGCCGTCGCTGCTGCGCCTGCCGTCGATGTCCCGCGGCCTGGCGATGGTGTTCGCCTTCAGCATCGGCTTCGGCGCGTTCATGTTCGTCTTCGCCCTCACCGTCCAGAACGGCCTGCACGCCGACGCCCTGCACGGCGGCCTGGCCATCCTGCCGATGGCCCTGCTGTTCTTCGCCGGTTCCCTGCTCGCCCCGCGTCTGCTCACCCGGTTCGGCAGGGCCGCGCTGTCCGCCGGCGCCGTCGTCCAACTCGCGGGGCTGGTCTCACTGGTGGCGCTCCTGCTGGTGAAGTGGCCGCACGTCAGCCTGTGGGCCATGGCACTGCCGCTCGCCCTCGTCGGTGCTGGTCAGTCGATGCTGTTCGCCGGCCTGTTCCGCAGTGTCCTCGCCGACGTCCCCACCCACCTCGGCGGCATCGGCAGCGGCGTGCTGATCACCCTGCAGCAGAGCGGCCTGGCCCTCGGCGTGGCCACGCTCGGCACCCTCTATCTGACCCTGGCACCGCACGGCGTCCAGCACGCCTTCGCCGGTGTCGAGTACGTGCAGATGGGCATCGTTGCCCTGCTCGCGGTCGGTGCGGCCGCCCTGCCGCGCTTCTCCCCGGCCGCGGCGTCCGCCACCCCCGTCGTCGACGCCTGAGGCCGGGCATCTCGGAAGGGACCAGTGATGAGTCTTCTCGACTTGTCGCGATGGCAGTTCGCCATCACCGTCATGTTCCACATGACCTTCCCGGCGATCACCGTCGGCCTGTCGATCTTTCTGTCGGTCGTCCACGGCCTGTACTGGCGTACCGGCAAAGCGGTCTACCTGCAGATGTTCCGGTTCTGGCGGCGCATCTTCGCCGTCGGCTTCGCGATCGGCGTGGTCGCCGGAGCCGTCATCACCTTCCAGATGGGCCTGAACTGGGGGGTGTACGGGGCCAGAACCGGCCCGGTCATCGGTCCGATCATCGGCATGGAGGTTGTCACGGCCTTCTTCGTCGAGGCGGGGTTCATCGGCGTCCTGCTCTACGGCGAGGGGCGGGTGCGCAACGGCACCGTGTTCCTGTCCACCGTCATGGTGGCACTGGGCACCGTCCTGTCGTCGACGTGGATCATCGCGGCGAACTCATGGATGCAGACCCCGGCCGGCTACCAGGTCGTACACGGCCGGTTCGAGCCCACGGACTGGATGCGGGTGATCTTCAACCCGTCCTTCCTCTGGCGCTGGCCGCACATGCTGGCGGCGGTGCTCATCTCGGCCGCTTTCTTCGTCGCCGGGATCTCGGCCTGGTATCTGGTGAAGGGGCGCGCGAAGGGCTTCGCCCGCCGCTCGATGTCGATCGCTCTCGGCGTCGCCGCGCTGCTGATGCCGGTCCAGCTCTACCTGGGGGACAACGTCGCCGGACACCAACTTCCGCACCAGCTGTCCAAGTTGGAGGCGATCGAGGGCAACTGGGGCAACGGCGACACCGGGTTCGTGCTGTTCGCGATCCCCGACCAGCAGGCCGCGCGCAACATCGCCGAACTCGGCATCCCGTGCCTCGGCAGCTATATCGCCAAGGACCTCACCTGCGGGACGGCCATGCCCGGTCTGAAGCTCACCCCGGCAGCCGACCGGCCGGACATGGCCGCGACCTTCTGGGGCTTCCGCGTCATGTTCCTGGCCGCAGTGCTGATGTTCGGCACCGTGTTCGCCGCCACCGTCCTGCGCATCCGCAACCGCCTGTGGACGGCGAGACGCTTCCACAGGTTCGTCCTGTGGACCACGCCGGCGGGCATCCTGGCCATCCTCGGCGGCTGGGTCACCGCCGAAGCGGGACGTCAGCCATGGATCGTCTTCGGCCGCCTGCGCACCTCGGACGCGGTCTCCCACCTGGCGCCCGGCGAGGTCCTGTTCTCGGTGATCGGCTTCTCCGCGCTCTATCTGTTCATGCTGGCGGCGTACGTCGCCTACATCGTGCGCACCCTGCGCATCGGCCCTGAACGCGACGACCCTCGAAACGAACCCTCACCGCAGGACGGTCCCGTTCCGGTCGCCGAACTGCCCACACCGCTCGCCCCGAGGGAGGTGGCGGCGCGATGACCACCACTCTCTGGTCGCTGACCGTCCTGCTGTGCCTGGTGATGTACGTCGTACTCGACGGGTACGACCTCGGCATCGGCGTGGCCACCCTCTTCGAACGCGACCCCGCCCACCGGCGGCACCTGCTGGAATCCGTCGCGGTGGCGTGGGACGGCAACGAGACCTGGCTCATCCTCCTCGGCGTCGCGCTGTGGGCCGGCTTCCCGCTCGCCTTCGGCACCCTCCTGCCGCACGCCTACCTGCCGATGACGCTGATGCTCTTCTCCCTCGTCGTGCGCGGCGTCGCCGTGGAGATGGCCTCCCAGGCACCGCCGGCACCCCGCTGGACGACCGCCTTCGGCGTGGCCTCTCTGCTGGCCGCGTTCGGTCAGGGCTTCGCCCTGGGCACCTTGACGTCGGCCGTGCACCTGCGCGGGGACACCGTCACCGGGCCGGCCTTCGGCGCCTTCAGCTGGTTCTGCGCGCTGTCGGGGGCCGCCGTCACGGCCGGGTACACCGCCCTGGGCTACGCCTACACCAGGCTCAAGTCGGCCGGGCTCCTGCGGGAGTCGGCGGCCCGACGCGGTGCGGTGGCCACGGCGGTCGCGGGAGTGCTGCTGGCCGCCGTCCTCTTCGCCCTCGACACCACCGACGCACCCCTCGACCTGCGTACCCCGGCACGCGCGTTCGCGTTCGCCGGTCTGCTGCTCTTCGCCGCCGGAGGTGGCGCCACCGCACTGGCCGCGTTCCTGCGCAAGCAGCGGTCGACGGCGGCGGACGCCCTGCCGCTCGGCGGACTCGTGACCGCCACGGTGTCCGCGCTGCTCGCCCTGGTCGTGGCCCGCTACCCGGTGGTCGTGCCCCCGGACCTCACCGTCGGCAGTACGGCCGGGCCCCACACCACCATGGTCTTCGTCCTGGTCGGCATCGGACTGAACATCCCGCTGGTGCTGGCCTACAACGTCTTCGCCCACCGGGCCTTCGCCGGGAACTCCCACGCCGGGGAACCTCCGGCTCTCGTCACAGGAGCACGCTCATGACCATCCGAAACCCCGGTGGTACGGCGCCCCCGCCCGCGCCGGTCCGTGTCCTGCTGCGCGTACTCGCCGCGGTCGTCTGGACCGTGCTGGGCCTGTTCGCCTACTTCGTGTGCCAAGGGATGTTCGGCGGCTACCGGGAGATCCACTCCGGGCTGCTGACCACCCTGGGCATGGTCGCCATCGCGGTCACCGGCGGTATCGCGTGGATCGTCGACGAACGGCGCCCTCATGGCGACGAGTGAGACGAAGGGGCCGGACGGCGGCGAGTGGCTCACCGTGTGTGCCGCGCCCGGACGGCACCTGTTCGACCTGTCCGGTGCCCTCCTGACGTTGGAGGCACTGTTCACGATCACCCGCTGGGGCGCCCTGGCGTGGCTGGCCCAAGGGGTACTTCGAGGGCGAGCCGTACAACAGCAGCAGGCCCTCGTGGCCTTCGCCGTCGCGGGCACCTTGGCCGCGGTCGCCGCCTGGGCGGCCGGCGGCCTCGCCGACCGGGGCGCGCGTGCCGTCGCCACCGGGGTGCGGCAGCGGCTGACGGGCGCCCTGCTGCCGACCGCCGCTCGGACCGGCGACGTCGGCCCGGCCGACGCCGCGTGGGCGATGGTCGAGCTGGCCGACGACATCGCCGACCACCACGCCCGGACCGCACCGCTGCGCCGGTCGGCCCCGCTGTCCATGCTCGCCGTCCTGGCGGTCACCGCCGCGGTGCACTGGCCGGCCGCGGTCGTGCTCGTCCTGACGACCGCGCTGCTGCCCCTGAACATGCGCCTGGCCGGGCTGTTCGCGCAGGCCGGCGCGGACCGGCAACTGGCCGCGACCCAGCACCTGAACGCCGTGGTTCTCGACAGCTTCCGCGGTATCAGGACCCTGCGCGAACTCGGTGCCGTCGGCCGGCGCGGCCGGACTCTGGGCACGGCGGCCGAGAGCCTGAACAAGGCGACGATGAGCGTGCTGCGCCGTGCCTTCCTGTCCGGGATGGTCATGGACGTCGTCATCACGTTCTCCATCGCGGTCAACGCCACCTACATCGGGCTGTCCCTGCTCGGTTACGTCCAGGTACCGCACGCCCCACGACTCACCCTGTTCTCCGGGCTGCTGGTGCTGCTCGTCTGTCCGATGTACTTCGCCCCGATGCGGGCGCGGGCCGCCGCCTTCCACAGCCGGGAACGCGCCGCGACCGCGGCCGCCGCGATCCGCGACATGGTGCGGGCCACTCCGGTCGAGACCCACCGGGCACCCCGCCCGGGACCGACGGAGTCCATCGGGGTGTCCCTGACAGCTGTCCGGTTCCGCCACAGCGGCGCCGACCATGACACCGTCACCGCCGACACCCGCTTCGCCCCCGGCACCTGGACAGCGATCACCGGTGCCTCCGGTTCCGGCAAGAGCACGCTGCTGTCCCTGGTCGCAGGTCTGCGCGCCCCGTCGGCCGGACAGGTCCGGTGGCACACCCCGTCCGGGTGGCAGGCACCGGTTCTCGGCGGCTGCGCCTGGATCGGGCAGCGGACCGTACTGCTCGACGCGACGGTCCGCGACAACATCCGCCTGGGCCGCCGGGACGCCACCGAGCGGGACATCCGGCGGGCGATCGACGCCGCAGGGCTGAACCCCGTGATCGGACGCCTCCCCGACGGGCTGGACACCAGGCTCGGCGAGGGCGGCCGGGGCGTCTCGACCGGAGAGGCCCGCCGGATCGCCATCGCGCGCGCCTTCCTGCGCGGCGCCCGGCTCTGGCTGCTCGACGAGCCGACCGCCCACCTCGACACGGACAGCGAGCGCGCCGTCGTCGCGGCCCTGCGGCGAGCCACCGAGGACCGCACCGTCATCGTCGCCACCCACTCCGTCCCGCTGGCCGCCGCGGCCGACACCGTGCTCGCCATCGAGGACGGCCGCCTCCTGCCCGACGCAAGGCCGGTGAACGCGTGATGAGCAGCACGAACGTCCCTGGGCGGGGCGCGCGTTCCCGCGCGGCCGCCGGGCTCGCGCTCGCCGTCGTCGCCGAACTGTCCGCCACCGGACTGCTCGGCCTGTCGGGCTGGTTCATCAGCGCCTGTGCCGTCGCCGGCGCGGCCGCCTTCAGCTCGTTCTCCTACATCGCCCCCAGCGGTGGGGTACGGGCCTTCGCCGTGGCCCGTATCGGAGGCACCTACGGCGGACGGCTGGTACTGCACGCGGCCGCACTGCGCCGCGTGGCGGCCGCCCGTGCCGGTCTCTTCGACCGGGCGGCGACCTCCGACCGGGAACAGCTCGACCGGCTGTGGTCCGGCGAGCTGCTCGATCGCACCATGGCCGACACCGAGAGCACCGGGGTGGCGCTGATCGAGTCCACGGCGCCGGTCCCCGTCACCGCCGCGATGACCCTCGGCGCCGCCCTCGCCGTGGCACTTGCCACGTCCATCACACCGGCGGCCGTACTCGCAGCCGGAGTCGTGATCATGACGGTCGTCGCCCATCGTCCCCCCGGCACGGCAGGCGGAGCCGAAGCGAGGCTCCGCAAGGAGCTGCGCGCCGAACTCGTCACGGCCGTCGACGCATGGCCGGAGATGGCCTCGCTGGGCGCCGCCGAACAGCTCGCAATCCGTACGACGGCGAAGTTCACGCGTCTCGACGCCGCGCGGGCAGCGGCCGGGCGGCGCAGACTGCGTACCGGGCTGGCGATCGCTCTGGTCGGCGCGACCACCTTGACCGCCGTCACCGCTCCCGGGATCGGCAGCGCACCGGATCCCGCCACGTTCGTGTTCGTCGCCCTGCTGGCGCTGGGCGTGCTGGCCCAGGCCGAACAGTTGGGGAGCGCCGCCGAAGCCCGGGGCACCGCGGCGGCCGCACACCGCAGGCTCACGGCGAGCACGCGGCCGGACACCGCAGACGTGCCCACCGCCGCGCCGCCGATACGGTCCTGGTCCACCGGCGAGGGCATCGGCTTCGCCGACTACGCCCTCCCGCCGATGCCCTCGCGACCGGGCCGGGTGCTCGGTGCGATCGTCCGCCGCGGCACGATGCTCGTCGTCACGGGCCGTTCCGGCAGCGGCAAGAGCACTCTCCTGCACGCCCTCGCCGCGTCGCTGCGACAGCCGGCCGACGGCGATGACAGCCGTCCCGCGGTGGTCGCCGTCGCTGCCGACGACTACCTCTTCACCGGCACCCTCGGATCCAACTGGCGCCTCGCCGACCCGGCCCTGACCGACGACGAGATCGACCGACGCCTCGCCGAACTGCGCCTGACCGACAACGGACTGACCGCCGCCACCCCCGTCGGCCCCGGCGGAAGGCAGGTCTCGGGCGGCGAACTCCGCCGGATCTGCCTGGGGAGAGCCCTCGCCCGCCACCCTCACGTCCTGATCGTCGACGAACCAGCCACCGGCCTGGACGACCACACCGCCCGGCACGTTCTCGGCATCCTCGCGGGCCTGCGCGACACCGCCGTCGTCATCGCCCTGCACCACATGCCGTCCAGCCTCGCGGGCGCCGGTCAGGTCGTGGAGCTGCCGCTGGACGCACGGGAACCGCCCGGCATCCGGAGCTGACGTCAGACCGCGAAGACGCTCGCAGACGAACCGTCGCACCCCGCAGGAGAAAGCATGATCACCACAGACCCCGTCGCGGAGCAGCAGGCCGGCTTCGAACCCGCCCTGGAGTTCCTCGCTCCGCTCTACTCGGCCGCCCTCCGGATGACCGGTCGCCCCGTCGACGCCGAGGACCTGGTCCAGGAGACGTACGCCAGGGCCTACGCCTCGTTCCACCAGTTCCGCCCCGGCACGAACCTCAAGGCCTGGCTCTATCGCATTCTCACCACCACCTTCCTCAACTCCCGCCGAGCACACCGGAGTCGACCGTCGCTCGACACCACGGCGGAGATCGAGGACTGGCAACTGGCCCGCGTCGGGTCGCACATGCCGACGGGGCTACGCTCGGCGGAGGCCGAGGCACTGGACCTCCTGCCGGACGCGGACGTCAAGGCCGCGCTCCAGGCACTGTCCGCCGGGTGCCGGATCGCCGTGTACCTCGCCTACGTCGAAGGCTTCACCGTCCGGGAGATCGCGGACATCATGCGGACGCCCACCGGCACGGTGCTGTCGCGGCTGTACCGGGGACGCAGTCGACTGCGGTCGCTGCTGGGGTAGTCGCGCCGCCGTGACAGGCGCCGCCCGCCCGCCACCGCGTCGAGGCGAACGGACCGTCGGCGGCAGTCAGGGCCGGGTCAGCTCGAACCAGACCGACTTGCCTCGCCCGCTGGGGGAGTTGCCCCAGGACGCGGCCAGCGCATCGACGATGAGCAACCCTCGGCCGTGCTCCGACTCTCGGTCCGTCTCCCCGGAGGCGAGCACGGGCGCCGGCAACGGTGGCCGGGAATCGGAGTCGCGTACGTCCACGCGCAGCCGGTCGGCGTACTCGCGGAGCCGGACCTCCACCTCGCTGTCGGCGTGCACCAGGCCGTTGGTGACCAACTCGGTGACGGCCAGCTCAAGGTCGGGTGAGACGGCTTCCCAGTCCCAGGACCGTGCCCGCGCCCGCAGGAACCTGCGCACGTCGGCGACCGCACGAAGGTCGTGGCGCTGGACGAATGTCCGGGCCACTCGTTGGCGTCGGCCGGCACCCAGGCCCAGGAACCGGGCGATCAACACCACAGCGTCATCGTCGCGTCGGTCGCCCCTGCCCGTGATGCCGAGCAGACGGTCGGCCAGCACCTCCAGCCGCGGTTCGCCGGGCTCCGCGAGGCAGGCGTGCAGTGCCTCGATGCCGTCGTCGAGCGGCACAATGCGGGATTGGACCAGCCCGTCCGTGTACAGCACCAGGACCGTTTCTGGGCCAAGCGGCATCCGGACGGAGTCGTATGTGGTGTCGGGCCGGACCCCGAGGGGCGGGCTCTGGGGAGGCCCCGGCGGTGTCGCGAAGTGGCGCCCGGGGCGGCCGAGCAACGGTGCCGGGTGCCCCGCGGACGAGATTTCGACGGCTTCGGCTTCCGCGTCCAGCCACACGCAGCAGCAGGTGGCGAACAGGTCCGTCCCGAGATCGGAGAGGAGCCGGTTGGTGCGGGCGAGCACGTCCGCCGGGCGGTGGCCTTCGGCGGCGTAGGCACGGATCGCGCTGCGGATCTGGCCCATGACCGTGGCGGCGCGAGGCGTGTGTCCCTCGACATCACCGACGATCAGGCCGAGGGTGCCGTCGGGGAGGTCGACCACGTCGTACCAGTCGCCGCCGATGGTTCCGGTCGTCGCCGTGACGTAGCGGGCGGCGATGTCCACTTCCTCGTGATGCGGAAGAGCAGGGGGCAGCAGTCCCTGTTGCAGTTCCTGGGCCAGTCTGCGTTCGGTCTCGAACTGCCGCGCCCGGCTGATGGACTGGGCCAGCAGCTGTGCGGCCGTGGTCAGGGCGGCTCGTTCGGGGGCACTGAAGGTGTGTCGGTGGTCGAAGCCCAGGGCGAGGGTTCCGGTGTCGTGGTCGTCGATGGTCAGGGGCAGCAGGCAGTAGGCCGAGATCGGTTCGTCCGTGTCCACGGCCTCGAAGAAGAGTGGCCGGTCAGGGGGTGGCCGTGTGCCGGTGTTCGTCTCCTCTTCCAGTGTGCCCGTCGACGCGCCGGTGAGCCGCGCCGCGAGCGCGGGGCCGACTCCGGTGTGGCTGAGCAGCCGTGGTCGTCCCTCGTCGATGACCGACACGGCCAGGCACCGGGCTCCGAAGGGCTCCATGATCCGTGCGATCGCCGCCACGAGGACATCCCGGAGGCCGGGAGCCTGGCTGAGCTCGGCGGCGAGTCTGGCGATCTGGTACACGAGCGACAGGCTCACCGACTCCAGCGGAGCGTCCTCTCCCGCTGGAGGCGCCAGTACGAATCTCGGTGGTCCGGGACGGCTCCCTCGCGGGGACAGGCCGCCGCGGAGGAGCAGAGCATGAGAGAGCTCGTCCGCAAGACTCTGGCAGCGGTGCCCCATCCCGGCCGCCGCGGCTGCCCATCCGACCGGATCGGCCCACACGAGGACGACCACCCCGAAGGACCGCCCCTCGTCGTCGACCAAGGGAGTGGCGATGATCGCGTACGGGAACGGCATGTCCGGGTGGACACCGCCGGGTGTCTGTGTCCGGACCCGGACACACTGGCGGCCGGTGCGGTAGGCGACGGGTCCGGCGTACCGGTCGTCGTCGACCGGATGGCGGTCCGCCACCGTGAAGATCGACAGCGGGTCGCCCACCACGACGACGTTGGCCAGTGTCCGACCGTCTTCCAACGGGACCATCGCGGTGGCAGTGGTCGCCCGAAGTCCGTGCACAGCGCCCTCCAGCGCCGTGGCGAGCATTTGGTCCTCGGCGTTGAGAGCCATCACGGGGTTCGCCGCTCTCGCGAGACTTCCCTCGTCTTCCATGGCTGCTCCAGAGGGCTGATCCCCTCGTTCGAGGCTATACCGCGCAGTCTCGGCGTTCCCCTCGACCGGTCCCGCCCGTCGAGGCCCGGGCGACGGCGTCCGCGTGGCGCGTACGCGTCACCCTTCCCGGCTCTGTCCCGCCCCTGCGGCCGTCGCGGTCCTGCGGTGAGGGTAGCGCGGGGAAACCAGCTCTGACCTCGGTTGACGGAGCGTTTTCCGCGCACAAAGATGCGCCGGCTCGTCGTTGACCGGCGATCTGCGGCAGGGCCAGGGTGAGGGGGACATCGGATTCCGATCGTCTGTTTCCGGTCACCGAAAGCGTGCGGGAGGCCGCGATGCTCCAGACACCAACCGAGGAACACACGGAGTGCCCGAACGCGTCGGAAACGGCTGCCATCGACGCGACCCCGACGGGGACGGAGACCTGTCGCGTCCTCTGCTTCCAACGCTGCCTGTGGTGCCTCACCCCGGACTACCGTCGTTCGTTCTGCCGCGTCTGCGGATCCAGGGCCTTCGGCCGGGAGCGCAGCGCGGGCGCCGGCGGTGTGGTTCGCCGTGTCGGGCACAAACCGCACAACACCTGGCTCGTCGCGATGGACGAGGGCTTCACGGTGGTCTGCCAGGTCGTCTCCGCCGCGCCGGTCGTGGTCGCGATCGGTGCGAGGGTGCGGGTCGTGCGAGCCGTCGCTCCTCTCGATCGGGGGCTTCCCCGCGTCGAACTCACCTACCGGGCAACCTCCTCGGCTCGCTGGTGGTGAGGGCAACGGCTCCTCCCATGTCACGTCCGGGCAGGCGGCACGATCAGAGAGGAGGGTGCGTGGGCACCCAGTACAGCGCGTCGGGCCCCAGGGCCGGAGCGACCGACGGAGCGGGGCGCGGGGCGCTGGACGGTCTGTGCATCGCCGACTTCTCCAGGGTGCTCGCGGGGCCCTACGCCACGATGCTCCTCGCCGATCTCGGCGCCGACGTGGTGAAGGTGGAGCGGCCGGGCATCGGCGACGACACCCGGACCTGGCACCCCCCTGCGGACCAGGACGGCACGTCGACCTATTTCCTCAGCGTCAACCGGAACAAGAGGTCGGTCGTCCTGGACCTGACCACGGAGGCCGGCCGCGCACAGGCACGCGCTCTGGTCGCCGCGTCCGACGTGCTGGTGGAGAACTTCCGCCCCGGCACGATGGAGCGGCTGGGCCTCGGGCACAGGGAGCTCCGCGCACGGCGACCGGAGCTGATCTACTGCTCGATCAGCGGCTTCGGCAGCGGTGCCGGCGCCGCGATCCCCGGGTACGACCTGCTGGTGCAGGCTGTCGGCGGTCTGATGAGCGTGACCGGGGAGACACACGGGGAGCCGGTGAAGGCCGGCGTGGCCCTGGTCGACGTCATCACCGGCCTGCACGCCTCGCTCGGGATCCTCGCCGCCCTCCGGCACCGGGACGCCACCGGCGAGGGGCAGCTCGTGGAGGTGAACCTGCTCGGCTCGCTGCTGTCCGCGATGGTCAACCAGGCGTCGGCATTCGCCGTCGCCGGCGTGGTGCCGGGCCGCATGGGCAACGCGCACCCGAGCATCGCCCCGTACGAGACCTTTCCGACCGCCGACCGGCCGATCGCCCTCGCCGTGGGCAACGACCGGCAGTTCGCGGCGCTCGCCGACGTCATCGGGGTTCCCGGTCTCGCGCTCGACGACCGCTTCCGCACCAATGCGGTCCGGGTCGCCCACCGTGCGGAGCTGCGGGACGTCCTGACCCCGCGGCTCCGCGCCGCCGGCGCCGACCACTGGTCGGCCGTCCTGCTGGCCGCGGGAGTGCCTGCCGGGCCGGTCAACACCCTGGACGAGGCGTTCGCCTTCGCCCGGAAGCTGGGTCTTCCCAGCGTTGTCGACATCCCTGCCGCACCCGCTGATGAGGCAGCAGGCAGGCCGTCCCGCCAGGTCGCGCACCCCATCGCGCTGAGCACGACCCCCGCGCGGTACCGCCTGCCCCCGCCCCAGCTGGGGCAGCACACCACGGAGATTCTCCACGGCCCGTCCGGCCCGTCCTACGGCTCGCGCCGACCGCACCTCGAACGAACCCATGACCAGAACAACCCATCATGATCCAGGAGCCCCTTATGAGTAGCGGCAAGCCGCTGAAGGACCCCCTCGACCTGTTCGACCTCTCCTGCGTCCTCTCCGACGAGGAGCGGGAAATCCAGTCCACGGTCGCCAAGTTCCTCGCCGACCGGGTCCGCCCGCATCTCGCGGAGTGGTTCGAGAACGCCCACTTCGCCCGTGAACTCGCTCCTGAGCTCGGCAAGTTGGGTGTGCTCGGCATGCACCTCGACGGCTACGGCTGTGCCGGAACGAACGCCGTCAGCTACGGGCTTGCCTGCCTGGAACTGGAGGCCGCGGACTCCGGTTTCCGCAGCTTCGTCTCCGTGCAGGGTTCGCTGTCGATGTTCTCCATCTGGAAGTGGGGTTCGGAGGAGCAGAAGCAGGAGTGGCTGCCCCGGCTCGCCGCCGGTGAGGCGATCGGCTGCTTCGGCCTGACCGAGCCCGACTTCGGCAGCAACCCTTCCGGGATGCGCACCCGAGCCGTCCGCGACGGCGTCGACTGGATCCTCAACGGCTCCAAGATGTGGATCACCAACGGCTCCATCGCCGATGTGGCCACCGTCTGGGCGCAGACCGAGGACGGCGTCCTCGGCTTTCTCGTGCCCCGGGGCACGCCCGGCTTCACCACGCAGGACATCAAGCAGAAGATGTCACTGCGCGCCTCGATCACCTCGGAGCTGTACTTCGACAACGTACGGCTGCCCGACTCGGCACGGCTGCCGCTCGCGGAGGGCCTGCGCGGACCGCTGTCCTGCCTGAACGAGGCCCGCTTCGGCATCCTGTTCGGTGCCGTCGGCGCCGCTCGCGACTCGCTCCAGACGGCCATCGAGTACGCCGACTCCCGCGTGCAGTTCGACAAGCCGATCAGCGCCTTCCAGCTCACCCAGAAGAAGCTCGCCGACATGACCGTCTCCCTGGGCAGCGCCGCACTGCTCGCCCTCCACCTGGGCCGGCTGAAGGACCAGCACCGCATCCGGCCCGAGCAGATCAGCGTCGGCAAGCTCAACAACGTCCGGGAAGCGATCGCCATCGCCCGGGAGTGCCGCACGATCCTCGGGGCCAACGGCATCTCCCTGGAGTACTCGCCGCTGCGCCACGCCAACAACCTGGAGTCCGTGCTCACCTACGAGGGCACCGGCGAGATGCACACGCTGGTCGTCGGCCAGGCGATCACCGGCTACCCGGCGTTCCGGTGAAGGTGGGCCATTCGGCAGAGGCGGGCTGCTCGCCCGTGTAGGTTCCGATCTGACCTGTCGGCCGAGACCGTGTTGACAAGGGGACTTCGGACCTCGCGACGGCCAGGAGGTGCCGCGCGAAACGGGAGAAAGCGGACCGCCATGACGCGCTATCTGCGGCCACGTGCCCTCCTGCTCGGTGCCGTGCTCGTCCTCGCCCAGCTTTTCCTGGGCCCGTCGACCGCCCGCACCGTGACCATCGGGTCCGGTGTGGACTGCGACCGGATCTGGCAGACGCCGGAGGGCAACGGCACGTTCTACGAGACCAACCGCACCCGTATTGATCCCCGTCCGGGCCATGACTGGCCGGTCGGCTCCCCGCGGTCGGTCGGGATGGACGCGGCGGTGCTGGAGGCCGGCCTGCACCGGCTCGGCCGGGAGCGGTCGGTGTTCAGCGCGTTGGTGGTGCGGCACGGCAGGCTGGTGGCCGAAGGGTACTTCCACGGCAGCCGCCGCGACCACAGCAACAACGTCCACTCGGTGTCCAAGAGCGTGCTCCAGGCCCTGATCGGGATCGCGGTGCGGCGGGGTTTCATCGGCAGCATCGACGACCCCGTGCACCGGTACCTGCCGGAGTACTTCGCCGACGCCCCGGCCGAGGCGCGGCGGATCACACTCCGGCACCTGCTGACCATGACCGCCGGGTGGGAGTGGCAGGAGGACGAGACGGAATACACGGTCGAGAGGCGGCGCGACTGGGTGAAGGCGATCGTCGAGCGGGACCTCGAGCGCGAGCCCGGCACCGCCTTCACCTACAGCTCGGGGAACACGCACCTGCTCTCCGCGGTACTCCAGCGGGCCAGCGGCCGCAGCACCTGCGAGTTCGCCCAGCGGTACCTGTTCGATCCGCTCGGAATCACTGCCGAGCACTGGGGACGGGACCCACAGGGGGTCTACTCGGGCGGCTACAACCTCTACCTGACACCACGGGAGCTGGCGAAGTTCGGGCTGCTCTACCTGAACCGAGGGCGGTGGCAGGGCCGACAGGTGGTCCCACGGGAGACGGTCTCGCAGTCGATGCGGCCCGTCGTCCGTGTCGGCGACGGGTACTCCTACGCGCACGGGTGGTGGCTCCGTCGGATCGGCGGCCGCACCGTGCCGTTCGCGTGGGGGTACGGGGGCCAGTACATCTACCTGCTGCCTGCGGCGGACGTCGTTGTGGTGGTCACAGAGAACACCCGCGAAGGCCACGAGAACGTGGACGTGGACCTACGCGTCTTCCTGGAGGACTACGTCCTTCGATCTGTTCGCGGGCGGAGATGAGTGTGGCGACGCTCCGGCCTCCCATCTGTGGGGCCAGCGACTGGCCGACCCCGGACTGGGTCCCGCGGGGATCACCGTTTCGGGCCGGATCCGGAAACATCGCCTCGCCCGGTGCCGGCACGGCCTCGCCGATCCGGCTCTGGACCACCTGCCGGTCGGCGCTGTCGGCGCGCGCGGGGGTTTCCCCGACCCGGCCCACTTCAGCCACGCCTGCAAGGCGGCGTACGGCATGAGTCCGCGTACGGTGCGCGCAGTCCGTCATTGACGTCTTCCGCGTCCGGGAGTGGCTCCGTACCCCGCCGCACAGGACACCGCCCGGCACGCGGTTCAGGGCCTCAGGCCGACTGGTAGTCGAAGAATCCCTGTCCCGACTTGCGGCCCAGCAGACCCGACTCGACCATGCGGCGCAGCAACGGGGGAGCGGCGTACAGCGGTTCCCGGTACTCCTCGTACAGCGCCTCGCCTATCGCCGCCACGGTGTCCAGACCGATGAGGTCGGCCAGATGCAGCGGGCCCATGGGGTGGGCGCAGCCGGCGGTCATGCCCGTGTCGATGTCCTCCGCCGTCGCCGTGCCGGAGCCGACCATGCGTACGGCGGCCAGCAGGTACGGAATAAGCAGGGAGTTCACCACGAAGCCCGCGCGGTCCTGCGCGACGATTGTCTTCTTGCCCAGGATCCCGTCCGCGAAGTCACGCACGCGCGTTCGCGTGGCCTCGGAGGTGTGGAGCGAGGGGATCACCTCGACCAGCGGCATGACGGGGACGGGGTTGAAGAAGTGCAGGCCGACCACTGCTTCGGGCCGTCCGGTGGCCGCCGCGAGCCGGGCGATGGGGATCGATGAGGTGTTGCTGGCCAGGACGGCGGCCGGGTCGGCGAGGATGCCGTCCAGTCGCCGGAACAGCGCCGTCTTGGCCTGCTCGTCCTCGACGGCGGCCTCGATGACCAGATCCGCTCCGGCCAGGCGGGAGAGATCGGCCGTGGCCGAGATTCCCGCCAGAGTATGGGCGCGGTCCCGGGAGGTGAGGGTGGAGCGTTTCTCGGCCTTGAGCAAGGAGTCCGCCACACCCGTCAGTCCGGCCCGGGCCCGGTCCTCGGTCACGTCGCACAGCGTGACACGCAGTCCGGCCCGGGCGCAGACCTCGGCGATGCCGCGGCCCATCTGTCCGGCGCCGACGACGCCCACGTGCTTGATCGATGTCATGTTCCTCCGCCTGTCCTGCGTGCGGCGGCGGTCGCCGATCGCCGCCCCGATGGTCTGTGCGTGTCGAGCGTAGGACGGCGACAACCCCTCTGACCTGCTCCGACGGTGCGCCATCCGCGCACAGACGTGCGTCGGACGGGTATGGTCCGGCGCCTTGAACGGACTGCGCGCCCGTGACTTCTGCCGACTGCCTCACGACGCACGACCCGGGCCGGCCGACCGCATGCTGACGGCGCGTCGGGCTTCTGCCGACGCCCGCCGAGGACGTGTCCTTCAGGTGGTGACCGATGCGGCCGCGGCCTCCCGCAGCCGGCGGCACACGGCGCGCACCGCGGGCGAGGTCTCCCCCCGGCGGTAGGCGCCGACCAGCCGGGTGGTCAGCCGTACGTCCGCCAGCGGACGGTATGCCACCCCGGGGATCTGGACGCGGCGCAGTGACTCGGGGACCAGGGCCACGGCCAGACCGCCGCCCACCAGCGTCAGAGCCGCGATGAAGTCCCGCACCGGGGGAGCACACCGCGGGCTGAACCCTCCCCGCTCGGCCACTTCGAGGATCTGGTCGCGGCAGCCGTACTCCTCGTCGAAGTGCGGGGCCGCGAACCGCTCGTCGCGCAGCTTCGCCGCCGGTACCGCCTCGTACGCCGCGAGCGGTGCGTCGGCCGGCAGCGCCAGGACGACCTCTTCGGTGAGCAGGCAGGTGGCTGTGACCTCGGGCGGGTACTCGGGCCTCCAGCGCAGGAAGCCGACGTCGATGTCCCCGCAGGCCAGCGCCTCCAGCTGGGCCGGGGTCTCCAACTCGCGGACCTCCACGGTCAGATCGGTGCCGAGGGCCGCGCAGCGGGTGAGAACGTCGGTCAGCACACCGGAGAACGCGGCCGAGGCGACGTATGCGATCTGAGCGTGTCCCAGCTCTCCGCGCCCGGCCCGCCGGCCCACCGCCACGGCCCGGGCGGCCTGGGCGAGGGTGAGCCGTGCCTCTTCGAGGAACAGCTGCCCGGCGCCGGTCAGGGCCGGGCGGGTGCGCCGACCGCGGTCGATCAGCCGTACCCCCAGATGTGACTCCAGGGCCCTGATCTGCGCGCTGAGTGCCGACGGCGCGAGGTGCAGCCGGTCCGCCGCCCGCGCGAAGTGCAGTTCCTCCGCGACGGTGACGAACGATTCCAGCCAGCGCAGTTCCATCGGCTCCTCCGTCCTGCCGTGCCTGTGGGGTGGCACCCCGCGGCGGAGTCAGGGCAGAGCAGGACCGCCGCGGGGTGAGTATCGGGGATCTGGGTCAGGGGATCACGACGTAGTTGCTGAACCCGCCGTCGAGGTCCGTCGCGCGCCCCGAGATCGCTTCGTTGACCTCGGACAGCGGGAAGGGCTTGGTGATCAGGTACGACAGGTCCAGAGCCCCGGTCGCCACCATGTCGGCGACCTCCTGGCCCTGCGCGGTGCTGAACCAGTTGGAGCCGATCAGCTGGACCTGCTCGTCCATGAGCCACTTCACGTCCAGGGGCAGCCGGTCGGCGACACCGCCGACGTTGACCACCCTGCCGCCGCGGCGGACGCCCTGCATGGAGTCGAGCATCGTCTCCACAGGGGCCTTGGCACCCAGGGCGCTGATGACGAAGTCCGCCCCCTCGCCGCCGGTGCGGGCCTTGGTCCACTCGCCAACGGAGCGCTCGCCCAGCCGCATGACCTCGATCCGGTCCGGAGCCAGTTCCCTGACCCGCTTGAGCAACTCCTCGTTGCGGCCGGTACCGAGGACCCTGGAGACCCCCGAGGCCAGTGCGAGAAGGGTGGAGGCGACGCCCAGGGTGCCGGTGATCCCGTCGATCAGCGCGACCTGGCCGGGGCCGGCCGCGGCGTACCGGAGAGCCCGGTGGGCGGTGCCGATGTAGCCGAGCTTGCCGGCCTGCTCGAAGGTCATGTTGTCGGGGATGTTGACGATCGAGTTCTGCGGTGCCGTCATGTACTCGCAGAAGCCGCCGTAGGGGTAGAGGTCGAAGATCCGCTGGCCGTCGCGGGAGGTGCTGAAGTAGCCGTTCAGGGTGAAGTAGCGGCAGCGGCTCAGCTCGCCGCCGCGGCACACCTGGCAGCTTCCGCAGGACCGCAGCGGGCTGACATAGACCCGGTCACCGGGCTTGGTGTTCAGCACCGCCTCGCCGACCGCCTGGACCACGCCGGCGGGGTCCAGGCCGAAGACCGCGGGCAGCTTGGGCAGCGGCTGGTGCGGGTACCAGGTGGGCCAGTTGTTGATCACATTGGCCATGTTCGGCACGATTCCGCATGCCTTGACCCGCACCAGGACGTCGGTCGGACGTGGGGTGGGCACGTCGATCGTGTCCACGGACATCGGCTCACCGAGCGCGTGCAGTCGTGCAGCGAGCATTTTCGCCATTGAAATACTCCTTGGAACTGTTCCGTCCCAACCATCGGGGGCCGGATGCTTTCTGTTCGGCGACCGAGGCGGCGGAACGGCGGCTCGGTGATCACATCTCGTGCGTTGACGGGCCGTACGGCGCCGAGAACTACGAGTGCGGGAACGGGTTGGGGTAGTCGTCCTCAAGGTCGATGTCCAGCAGGCCCATGACGCGGACACCGGAGTTGTACCAGGCGATGGACAGCGCGAGCTCGATCATCTGCTTCCGGGGCAGGCGCTCGGCGGCGGCGCGCCACGTCTCCTCCGTGACGTCGACCCGAAGCGTGGACTCCTTGGCCAGGAGCATCACCGCCTTCTCCGTCTCGTCGAACACGTCGGCCGTCTCGAAGTCGCCCACCGCGGCGATCTGTTCCTCCGTGAGTCCTGCCTTGATCCCGTGCGAGTGGTGGTGCGCCACCTCGTACGCGGACCGGGTCACATGTCCCACGGTCAGGATCGCCAGTTCACGGAGTGCGGGGCTGAGCTCACTGGCCCGCAGCGAGTTGGCGTAGGTCAGAAAGCCGTCCAGCTGTTCGGGCGCGCCCGCGAGGGCGAGGAAGATGTTCGCCGTCGGTACCTTGCGTTCGGCTTCCAGCCGGTCGTACAGCGGCTTGTGCGACTCGTCCGCGTCCTCGCGGCGCAGATAGGGAACTCGTGCCATGGCGTCTCCTCGGGGGCGGAAGGTCAGTGTGCGGACTGTTCGAGCAGGAACCGCTCCAGCGTCATCGGCTGCGGAGCCTCGGCCGGCGGGGTCTGCTTCACCCCGACGAAGGGCGACGCCTCGAAGTACCACTTCTCCAGCGCCGGAAGCCCCCAGCGGACATTGGTGCTCAGCGATCCCGCGTCCCAGCGCACCGGCTCGACCTCGGTGTCGATCGTCTGGTAGTGGCTGTTGAAGACCTCCACCCGGTGGCCGTCGGGGTCGCGCAGGTAGGTGAAGAGCATCCCGCCCGGACCGTGCCGTCCCGGGCCCCGCTCCACACCCTCGCCATAGCCGAGGATGCCCGCCCAGTCGCAGGCGGTGAAGATGTCGTGGCTCTCGGAGACGGTGTACGCGAAGTGGTGCAGGGCCGGGCCGGTGTTCTCCACGATCGCCAGGTCCAGACAGGTGCCCTTGCGGTACATGAACGCACTCAGCAGCCTGTCGCCGTGCGCCAGGTACTCGGAGTTACGGAAGCCGAGTTCGCCGTAGAACGCGGTCAGCTCGTAGGTGTTCGGCGCGAAGGTCTGGAAGTGGTCCAGCCGCTGGGCGCGGGCGCCCTTGTGGTGCTCGAAGTCGATGTGCAGCCGCGGGCGCGTCTCCATGTGCGCGCAGAGTTCCAGCGGTGTACCGACCAGATCACTGACGTGCAGGGTGCGGCCCTGGTGGGGGAGATCGACCCACTCCGCGGGCAGCCCACGGTCGCGGAACCAGTCGTACGCGATGTCGAGATCCTCGTCGAGGAAGACGCGGAAACCGATCCTCCGGCAGGAACCCGCTCCCTCCTCGTCCAGCTCCAGCACGAGGCTGTGGTGGCATGCCTCGGCGAGGCCGCGGAGGTAGCAGGTGCGCTCGTCCTCGTCGCTGACGACGAGTCCGAGGGCGTTCACATAGAAGTTCCGGCTTTCGGCGAGGTCGGCCACGGTGAGACGCACATGGCTGGTTCGGGTGATGTTGAAACTCGGGCGCAGATTGACGGGGGGCAGCATGCTGGTCTCCGTGCTCCGGTCGGCTCTGGATTTAGCTTGCTTCAATACTTCGGGGTCTTCTTACGGCCTGCTCGTGGAGGGCTCGGCATCGGCGAAGGTGAAGGCGGACCAGCCGCTGAACTCCGCGGAATCGCCGAGGGACTCCTCGATACGCAGCACCTCGTTCCACTTGGCCATGCGCTCGGAGCGCGTGAACGAGCCCACCTTCAGCTGACCCGCGTCCCATCCGACGCTCAGGTGAGCGATGGTGACGTCCTCCGTCTCGCCGGAGCGGGCCGAGACGATCGTGCCGAAGCCGGCGTCCTTTCCGGCCCGCAGTGCCTGGAACGCCTCCGTGACGGTGCCGGCCTGGTTGGGCTTGACGAGGACGGCGTTCGCCGCTCCGTCGGTGGCCGCCGCCTCCACCCGCTTGGCGTTCGTGACGAGGTAGTCGTCGCCGATCACCTGGCAGCGGTGGCCGTAGCGGCGGGTGAACTCCACCATGCCGTCGGCGTCGTCCTCACCGACCGGGTCCTCGACGGACAGGATCGGGTACTGCTCGATCCAGCCGCCGAGCATGTCGATCAGCGCCGCTGTGTCCAGGGTGCGGTCGTCGAGGGCCAGCGTGTACCGTCCGGCGCCGCCGAACTGGGAGGCCGCGACGTCCAGCGAGATGCCGACCTGCGCCGACGGCGTGAAACCGGCGGTCTCGATCGCCCGGGTCAGCGTCTCCAGGGCCTCCTCGTTGGTGTCGAAGGCGGGCCAGAAGCCGCCCTCGTCGGCCACGCCCTGGGCCTTCCCCGCCGTGCGCATCAGGCTGCCGGCCGCGCGGTAGATCTCCGCCGTCCAGTCCAGGGCTTCGGAGAAGCTCTGCGCCGCGGGGCAGACCACCATGAAGTCCTGGACGTCGACGCGACGGTCCGCGTGGGCGCCGCCGCCGAAGATCTGGATCTCCGGCAGCGGGATGCGGACCGGACGCCCGCCCGACAGGTGCCGCCACAGCGGCACGCCCGCCGACGCGGCAGTGGCGTGCAGGACCGCCATGGAGGTGGCCACGATCGCGTTGCTGCCGAGACGGCTGCGGTCGGGGGTGCCGTCGAGGTCCACCAGGAGCCGGTCGACGGCTTCCTGGTCGGTCGTGTCGAGGCCCAGGAGGGCGGGTGCGATCTCGTCGTTCACCGAGCCGACCGCGCGACGGACGTCGAGCCCGCCGAAGCGGTCCCCGCCGTCGCGCAGGTCGAGCGCCTCGCCCTGGCCCGTGGAGGCCCCCGCCGGTGCGATGGCCCGCCCGATCGCACCGTCCGCGAGGTGGGTCTCGACCTCGACGGTCGGCCGGCCGCGTGAGTCCCACACCCTGCGGCCGTGGAGTTTGGCGATCCGAGCGTCTGTCATTGCCGTGTGACCTTTCTGAGTTCGGACGATCGAGGTGGTGCGGGACCTGCGCCGGTCGTCGCGGTAGGGAGGCATCGCCGCGAAGAGCGGGGCAGAGCCCTGGGAGGGGCGGCCGACCTCGCGGCGCGGTACCCGCAGCGGCGTGCCGGCAGGGCGGGGGCGAGCGAAGTGTCGTGCGGCTCTCTTCGTCGCGGCGCCGGGCCGGCCTGGGAGTGCGGGTGGGAGGACGATGACGAGGATTGCCTGACCGCCGCAGCTCAAATGCTAACGATAGCGCAATCGTGCGTAGTGCTCGTCCCTGTGTCAAGGGGGAGGTGAAATCTCTTTCGCGGACTGTCGGGCGCGGGTGCCGTCCCCTTGGCGCGTCTCCGAGTGAATGCTATCGTTCGCATAAATGGCCCGCTCCGAAGACTCCGGCGGACCTGCGCTCTTCCTGGACGGACGGACAGCACAGGTGGGCGCGGGCCCGCCGGGCCGGACCGCGGCCGAACCGAAAGCGAGCCCGACATGACAGCCGAGCCCTCCGCGCCGCCGATGGCCCTCATCACCGTTGTGGCCAGCACCCGTCCCGGCCGTGTGGGCAGGTCCGTGGCGGACTGGTTCACCTCCCGGGTCGTGGAGTGCGACGAGTTCGAGTCGCACCTGGTCGACCTGTACGAACTCGCACTTCCGTTCTACGACGAGCCGCACCCGCCCGCCCAGCAGCGGTACACGCAGACCCACACCCGCGCATGGAGCCGGATCGTCGATGCGTCCGACGCCTTCGTCTTCGTCACCCCGGAGTACAACGGCGGCTTTCCGGCGCCGCTGAAGAACGCGTGGGACTACCTCGTCGTGGAGTAATGGCACAAGCCGGCCGCGTTCGTCAGCTACGGAGGTGTCTCGGCCGGCACCCGGGCGGTGCAGATGGGCAGGCAGGTCGTGGCGAACCTCAGGATGCTGCCGATCGCCCCGACCGTGAGCATCCCGTTCGTCGGCGAACACGTCGAGAACGGGGATTTCCGGCCAGGCAAGATCCATGACGCCGCGGCCGGGCAGGTGCTCGACGAGCTGGCGCGCACGGCCCGTGTCATGCGCCGGCTGCGCGGCGGAACCTGTTGACCCGCGCCGACGATAGGGAGGCGCCCGGAGAGGATCGCTCCGGGCGCCTCCCTACGCGCGGCCGACGCCGCGCCGTGGTCAGCCGGATGTGGCCGGGGCCCGGTCGCCGGGTGGCGCGGTGCTGCCGCGCAGGATCAGTGATCCGGGGGAGAGGGACGTGTACGGGCCGTCGTTGCCCGGCTCGGTCTTGAGCCGACGCATCAGCCACAGTGCGCAGCCGGTGGCCATCTCCTGGATGGGCAGACCGACCGTGGTGAGCCCCGGGCCCCACCAGGAGAACCCGGGTTCGTCCCCGAACCCGACCACGGACAGCTCCGCGGGCACCTTCACGCCCTGTTCGGACAGTTCCTCCAGGACTCCCAGCGTGAGCTGGATCGACCCCAGCACGAGCGCGGTGGGCGCATCCGGGCCGGCCAGCAGCCGGCGCACCGCCTCGCGGCCATGTCCTACGGACGACGGCGGCCCCAGCTCCACGCGCCCCGCGCCCTCCGTCAGCCCGCCTTCGCGCAGGGCGCTGCGGAAGCCGCGCAGCCGCTCCGCGCCCGTGGGCAGCTCTTCGGGGCCTCCGAGGTAGGCGATACGGGTGTGGCGCTGGGCCACGAGGTGGGCCGTGGCCTGGCGCAGCGCTTCGTGGTCGTCCACACCGAACCACTGCGACCCCAGCGAGGTGTGGCGGCGCAGCAACTGCAGGTGCGGCAGGGCGCGCAGGAGCTTGACGGACTCGCCGTGAGGGCGCGCCGTGGGCACGATGATGACGCCCGCGACGCGGTAGGCGGACAGCTCCCGCAGATGGCGCAGCTCCACCATCCGGTCGTCGTCGGTCTCCGAGAGCATGAGCTGGAAGCCCTCGGCCGCCACGTTCTTGGACAGCTCGTGCGCGATGGTCGAGTAGAAGCTGTTGCGGATGTCCGGGATCACCAGCCCGACCACGTTGCTGGACGCCCCCCGCATCATCCGCGCCGCGCGGTTGCCGACATACCCCATCTCCGAAGCGGCCTGCCGGACCCGGAACTTGGTCTCCTCGCTGATGCGCGGATCGTCGGCGAGCGCCCGGCCGACCGTCGAGACGGAGACACCGAGCCGCTCGGCGATGTCCCTGGTGGTGATCACGTGGAGGGCCCCTTCGAGCTGCCTGGTCCTGGTGCGGTCGCTTCCGTGTGCCAACGATAGCGCTGCTGTCGTGTTCCGCGGCCGGATGAGTGGGGCGCCGGATTGATCATCCGCTTCGTGCTAACGTTAGCATTGCCGGCTGGGCCGTGCAGCCGCCCCCGGCTGCCCAATTGCGGAGGTCTCCCTTGCGAATCGTCAGGTATGCCGTCGGTGCTGCGCGTCACTACGGAGAGCTCGAACCCGGTGACACCCGGATCTCCAGATTCGAAGGCGATCCGTTCACCGGGTTGGCTGCTACGGGGTGGGTCGACGATGTCGGCGATGTCGTCGTTCTCCCGCCGCTGGAGCGGCCCCGGGTCTTCGGGTTCGCCTACAACTACGCCTCGCATGTCGAGGAGACCGAGCGTGAGATTCCGGAAGTCCCCGTCTGCTTCATGAAACCGAGCACGTCTGTCATTGGACCGGGAGACGCCATCGTCTATCCGGCGGACGGTGAACTAATTCATTTCGAGGGCGAGTTGGTCGTCGTCATCGGAAAGAAGGCCCGCCATGTGAAGCCCTCCGAGGCCCATGAACACATCCTCGGCTACACGTGCGGCAATGACGTCAGCGACCGCATCGTCCAGCGCAAGGAAAGCGCGTTCGGGACGCTGCTGATCGGGAAGGGGCAGGACACCTTCGCTCCCCTCGGGCCGGTCATCGCGACCGGACTCGACCCGTCCGGCCTGTCGCTGACCACCCGTGTGAACGGGACGGTCATGCAGTCGGCGAGCACGGCAGACCTGCTGCTCGCCGTTCCCGACATCGTGGCCTACCTGAGCCGGTACCTGACACTGCTGCCCGGTGACGCGATCATGACCGGAACGCCGTCCGGTGTCGGGCCGATCCGCCCCGGGGACGAGGTGGAGGTCGAGATCGAGGGAATCGGTGTGCTGCGCAACCCGGTTGTGGCCGAGGGCGCCTGACTCCGGATCCCCGCCGTAGGCCGAGCCAGGGCCTGCCCGCACCGATCGGTGCGGGCAGGCCCTGGCGTGTACGGGGTGTCTTCCGTGTCCTGAGCGGACCTGATGCGGTCGCCTGCGGTTCGCCAGTGCCGCCAAGGGGCACAGGGGACTGCGTGACCGGCCACGATGACGCCGCAGGCGAATGACGGAGCAGCGCGGCAGAGCCGGCGGAGCGCTCAGCGGTCCGCGTTGTTGAACAGTGACGGGCGGACGAAGACGAGGGCGACGACACCCACCAGCGGCAGGAAAGCGACCTGCAGGAGCCCTGCCCGGCTCCAGCCGAAGGACTCGACCAGGGCGGCGAACAGCAGGCCCGAGAACGCGGCCGTTCCGTAGTAGCTGGTGACGAAGAGACCGGACGCGCGGCCGATCTGTTCCGGGCGGACGGCCCGCTGCATCGCGCTGTTGGTGTTGGGGTAGATGAAGCCCAGCCCGAAGGCGCCCATGAGGAAGGCGAACGCGCACTGCATACCGACGCCGGCCCGGGTCTCGTAGATGCATAGGGCGATGGCCGAAACGGCCAGCAGGCTCCCGATCAGCAGGGTGCGCTGGTTCACGCGGTCACCGAGCCAGCCGCCGAGGACGGCTGTCATGCCGCCGAAGCCGAGAAGACTCATGGCGAGAGCCGCCTGCCCGACGGTGTAGTGCAGCGAGGTGATGAGATACGTCGGGTAGAGGCCGAGGAACCCGTAGATGGCCACACCGCTGACGACCGAGTGGAGGGCCAGCGCGATGGTGTTGCGGTTGTAGGCGGAGGCCGGCATGTACTCGTAGGTCCTGGTCGAGACGGCCTTCTCGACGGCGCGTTCGGTCAGGCCGGCTTTCACGAGGAAGAGGGAGGCGGCGGCGATCAGCAGGCCCGCGGTGCCGAACAGGTAGAAGGGTGCGTGCCAGGTGCCGTGCAGGTTCATGAGCCGGACGCCGATGAGCGGGGCGATGAAGACGCCGGTGGAGTAGCCCGCGCCGATGATGCCGAAGGCCAGGCCCCGCCGGTGGGTGAAGAAGGCGCCGATCGCGGCGAAGATGGCGGCGGACTGCATGCCCTCGCCGAAGCCGGAGACGACGCGGTACACCGTCATGTCGGCGAAGCCGACGGCCAGTGGCGTGGCCATCGTGCCCAGTGAGTAGACCACGATGCTGACGAGCAGCACGGTCTTGCGCCGGAAGCGGTCCAGGAGGTAGCCGGCGGGCAGCCCGGCCAGGGCCATGCCGAGGGTGAAGTTGGTCGCCAGCAGCCCGCCCTGTTCCAGGGAGAAGCCGTAGTCCTGGCGGATGTCGGGCAGCAGCGGGGGGAAGACCTGACGGTCCATCGCGTTGACCATGTAGGAGAGGACCACCAGCAGGAAGCCCACTCCGATCATGCCCTTGGAAATGGGCACGCGGTTGCTTTCGTGTGCGCCGGCGGCAGGCGCTGTTCGGGTGTCGGCTTGCGCTGCGTGAGTCATAGCGGCTCCTGAGGAGGAATTGCCACGGCGGGGCGTGGCGGATGCCTCGCCGCACGGGGGTGTGCGGCGATGGCGAGAAGCGGTGAGCTGAACACGGACACGGGTCGGCGACGATGATGTGATCGCCGATCGGCGGAATGGGGGCGATGAGCCGCAGTGCGGTCGGACGCCGCATGCGGAACTCGGTCGTATATCGCCCGTCGGGGACGTCCGTGGCTATGACGTCGTCGACAGCCGGACCTCGTGCGGACCTATATCGGTCACGCGGTCGGCGTTGGCAGAAACCATGAGGGGAAGTACTCGGCGCGTCAAGACGCGGGCGGAGGATTTCTTCGACGGTCCGCGTTTTCCCTGCGATGGCCGGGTTTTCGTGCTTGTCCGTGCGTGCCGCCGGGGTGTCGGCGACGGGGTTCGCACCCGAGCTCTTGACGTGCCGAAGGACGCTGATGCTATCGTTAGCATCATGTGGCTGTGACAGATTGATGTGACGTGCCCCGGCATCTCGTGACCCGTTCCGGGGACGCAAAGCGGCGCCCGAACCGACCACAAGTCGGCGAGCGCAGGCACCCCCACCCGAGCTCAGTGACCCTCTCCACCCCGCCCACGGCGGCCGACGGCCTCATCGGACATGCCCTCGGCCGCCCTTCCGGACGATGTTCGAAGCCGCTTGACCGGACGCGCAGGGCGGGACGCCCGGCCGCCCGAGACGGCCGCACGAATCTGCGAGGACGACCTGCCATGAAACCACCGAGCCGCCCTGGCACCGTGCTGCTCACCGACCACGCCTGGCCCGACGACGCCGTCGAGCGATCCGTGATCGAGGGCGCGGGCCACACCCTCGTGACCGGCCCCGCCGACCCCGCCTCCGCCGAGGCGATCGAGGAGCTGGTCGCCGAGCACCGGCCCGCCGGGATCCTGACCTGCTGGGCGCCTGTCTCCGCCACCGCGATCGGCATGTCGCCGGAGCTGCGGATCGTGGCCCGACTCGGGGTCGGCCTCGACAACATCGCCGTCGACGCCGCCACCGCACGGGGCGCGTGGGTGACGAACGTTCCCGACTACTGCGTCGAGGAGGTCTCCGACCATGCCGTCGGCATGGTGTTGGCCTGGACGCGCGGCCTGACCGTGTTCGACCGGGAGGTCCGCGCGGGCCGCTGGGACCCGGCGAGCGCCCGGTTGCGCCGGCTGTCCGCACTGACCTGCGGCGTCGTCGGGTACGGGCGGATCGGACGGGCCACCGTGCGCAAGCTCGGTGCGTTCGGCTGCCGGATCCTGGCCCACGACCCGTACCCGCCCGAGGACGCCCCCGGGGTGGAGATGGCGAGCCTGGAGGACCTGCTGCGCCGCAGCGACGTCGTGATCCTCCATGTGCCGCTCACGCCCGGCACGCACCACCTCATCGGTGGCGAGCAGCTGGCGGCGATGAAGCCGGGCGGGCTGCTGGTCAACGTCAGCCGCGGCGGTCTGGTGGACACCGACGCGGTCACCAAGGCACTCGACAGCGGGCAGCTGGACGCAGTCGGCCTCGACGTGCTGGAGAGCGAACCCCAGGTTCCCGCCGAGCTGCTGGACCAGTCCGGCGCGCTGCTCACCCCACACGTCGCCTTCTCCTCCGACGCCTCCGTGACAGAACTGCGCCGGCGCGCCGCCGAGGAGGTCGTACGTGTCCTCGCGGGCGAGGCACCGGAGCACCCCTGCAACAACCCCGGCGGCCGACCCGCCGGACCGGGCGGCCTGCGATGAGCCCGGCCTCCGCGCCGGCGGGTCCGGACCCCCTGCTGACCGATTTCCTGACCGCCCACGAGCTCGCCCGGCCCGGCGAAGTCGCACACTGGACGCCGCTGGCCGGCGGAGTCTCGTCCGACCTGTGGCGGGTGGACCTGCCGGGGCGCTCCCTGTGCGTCAAGCGGGCGCTGGCCCGGCTGCGGGTCGCGGCCGACTGGGAGGCACCGGTCTCGCGCAACGCCTACGAATGGGCGTGGATGCGGTTCGCCGCCCGGCGCCGCCCCGACAGCGTGCCGGAGCTGCTGGCCCACGACCCCGAAGCCGGCGTTTTCGCGATGGCGTACCTGCCGCCCGACCGCTACCCGGTGTGGAAGGCGCAACTGCTCGGCGGCGAGGTGGAGGTGGCGACCGCGGCGGCCGTCGGAGAACTCCTCGGCACCCTGCATGCGGCGAGCGCGGGTGATGCTGCCGTTGCCACCGAGTTCGCCACGGACGACAACTTCCATGCCCTGCGCATCGAGCCGTACCTGCTGGCCACCGCGGCGGCGCACCCCGCTCTGGGCGACATCCTCCGGGGCCTCGCCGACCGCACGGCCACCACGCAGCTGGCCCTGGTGCACGGGGACGTCAGCCCCAAGAACATCCTCGTCGGCCCGGCGGGCCCCGTACTGCTGGACGCCGAGTGCGCCTGGTACGGGGACCCGGCCTTCGACCTGGCCTTCTGCGTCAACCATCTGCTCCTGAAGAGCCTGGTGGTGCCGGGGCGGCGCCGTGAACTGCTGCAGTCCGCCCGGGTGTTGACCGAGATGTATCTCCGGTGCGTCGACTGGGAGCCCCGCCCCGCCGTCGAGGAACGGGCCGCGACACTGCTGCCGGCTCTGCTGCTCGCGCGCGTGGACGGCAAGTCCCCGGTGGAGTACCTCACCGACGACCGGCACCGGTTGCTCGTACGCACGGTGGCATCGGCCCTGCTGCGGGCGCCCGCACCAGCGGTGGCGGACGTTCTGGACGCCTGGGGAGCGGCTCTCGATGCCCCGACCGGGTCCGGACTGCTTCGCTGACCGCCTGACAACCTACGGAGAGACCCCCATGCGCAGAGTCGTCACCGGTCACGACGAGAACGGCAGATCGGTCGTCGTCAGCGACGGCCCCGTCCCGCGCAGCCGGGAGTTCACCAGCCTGCCGGGCTGGGTGTCCCGTCTGCCCTGGGCCACCGAACCCGGCGCGACGGTCAGCCGGACCGGGGAGGATCCCACGCCGAAGGTCACCAGCCTGCTCCCGGCACCCGGCGGCACCCGGTTCATCGTCCTGACCTTCCCGCCGGAGACCGCGATGGCCGACCCGGCTTTCGACCCCGTCGCCTTCGACACGGAGCAGCGGGCCGACTCGCCCGGCATCGCCGAACTCATCGAGCCCGACGGCATGCACGCGACGCCGACCGTGGACTACGGCATCGTGCTGCAGGGCGAGATCGTTCTCGAACTCGACGACGGGTACCGCACAACACTCGTGGCAGGGGACGTCGTGATCCAGAACGGGACGCGCCACGCCTGGCGCAACCGCAGCGGCCGACCGGCCACGATGGCCTTCGTCCTCATCGGCGCGGAAGCCGACCACTGACGTTTCGGCCGAGGCTGACGGTTATCTCCTCACCGCCGCCCTGTCCTCGATGAGGGCAGGGCGGCGGTGCGTTTCCCGTACCTGCTGTACTGCGATACCGCTACCGCGCGCGGCCGCGATGTCGGTCATGAGGCTCGTTTGACGCTCTGGGCGCCCGAACCGGGACAGTGAGCCAAGAAGCGGGCTCTGACCTGGTCTTTTCCGGGACCCGCGTAGGCCGACATCTTTCCGATGACACTTCATGTGGAGTGCGTCGCGATCCTTGAACCGGCTGCAAAGGGCGCCTGACCTGCGGGTTTAGGTGGTGCGCGCTATGTGCGGCGTGGGCGTTACGGGCGATATCTTGACGCTGAAATGACGCTCGTGACGCTCGCTCTGATGGGGCGTCAGAAGTGCTGGGGCGCTGGTCAGGTCGCTGGTAGTGGTTGAGGAGCATCCGTCCGATAGAGGTGGGGCTTGATCTCCCGTAGCGGTGCGTGGAGGTGCTGGAGTGAAGCGCTGACATCGCACCAGGGGGAATCGGCTGATGCAGCAACTCGGTCGGCCGGTGGCCAAAGTCCTGCCACTCGTGCAGCGAATGGGAGGGGTGGGGTGCTGACCTGGGTTTTCTCGGTGATATGTGCATCGGCCTGGGAACACTCCTCTCCGTAGTTCTCACGGGTCAACGCCGTTTCCCAGGCTCATGTGCACTGGATGTGCCCTGGGCTGCTCACTCGCCGACTGGGCTCGGGAGCTGAGTGGCTGAGCTGATGCGGGGCTGTGACCTGCGGAAACTTCGGCGTTGAGGTGTCTGGCCTGGGGAAACACCCCTCCGTGGTTCTCGCGTGTTCACGGGAGTTCCCGGCCTCATATGTGCTGGGTCCGTGCCGGCGGGCCCTTCCCCGACAAGTGCTTGGCGGCCAGGTCGTCGGCAGGGGAGTCGATGGCTTCGTGAACCACGAACTGGTTGGGGAGTCGTTCGAGGGCGTCAGGGGCTCGACGGTGCCCGGAGCGCTCAGGTAGCGAGGGCCAGGACGGGCGCACGGGTGTGGAAGGATCGGGTCCGTGAATGGGCTTCCCCCGTCCGGTGCGGGTGCGGCAGGCGGTGGTGAACTGCGGCGTGTTCTGGAGCGCTTCGACATCGGCGTCGTAGTGCGCCGGATGGAGGCCGGGTTCGGCCGGTTGCCGGCCTACACCGGCTTCGAGTGGCCGGTGGACCGTACGGCCGTGGTGCGCTGGAACGTCGACCTCGTACTGCGCTGGATGGTCAACGGGACCCCGCCGGACAGTTACCTCCGGTCCGAACTGCATGAGTTCCTGCGCGTCCGCGCTGTCGCCGGCCAGCCGATCGAGGACAGCATCCTGGTCTACCGACGTGGTGCGCGGATGTTCTGGGAGGCGCTGCTCGACCTGGCGACCGACGAGGACCGGGCGGTGCTCGTCGCGGAGTGGGACACCGTCTGGGGCTGTCTGGAGGACTACCTCGACCTGGTCGTGGACGTGTTCGCGCGGGCGTACGCCGACCAGCAGGACGTGCCGTCCACGGCCGGTGACCGGCGCGCCCGGGCCCTGTTCGACCGGTTGTGCGCGCGGCTGCCGGTCACGATCGAGGACCGGGACCGGGCCGCCCGGCTCGGGTTCGAGCTGGCGGAACCGTACCGCCCCTTCGCCGCCCTACTGGCCGGGGCCACGGTCACCGGGCAAGCCGATCTCGCCTCGCGGCTGCGTACGGCAGGGGCGCTCGCGTTCACCGAGGGGGTCCGGGTGGCCGGGCTGACACCGCCCGGGTTCGGCTGGGCGGCGTTTCTCGAAGACCCGCGGCTGATCCTGGCCCAGGACCCGCCAGTCGCCCGCGACCGGCTCGGCGCGGCGGTCGACGGCCTGCGCGCGTTGCTCGCGATCGCGACCCGGTCCGGGCGCCGGGGCCGGGTACGCGCCGACGACTACCTGCCCGAACTGCTGCTGGCCGACTCCCCGGAAGCCTCCGACCGGATCGCCCGGCGGGTCTTCGGTCCGTTGGAACGGGCCGAAGCCGTGGATCTGGCGGACACTCTGCGATGCCTCGCCGTCCACGGCTTCGACAGCACTGCGGCAGCGGCAGCGCTGCCAGTGCACCGCAACACGCTGCTGTACCGGATGGGCCGGATCGAGAAGCTGACCGGTCTGTCTCTCAAGGACCAGCGGGACCGCACCCTGGTGCTGCTCGCCGTCACCTGGGAAACCGTCGCCCCGGCCCTGCAGTCGGCCTCGGGGCGGTCGGACGTCTTCGACTAGGTCCTGTCCCTCCACGGGGGAACCGTCCGGGAAGACCGATCGGCCGAAGTGGGCCGGCCGCTGATCAGTGCGGGTTCCGGGTCGCAGAAACCGCCGTGGCGCGACCGGTCCGGGACCGTGACCGAGGTCGAAGGCCGGGCGGAGGGCCGACCCCGCGGCGGATGGAGTCAGGCCGGTCGGGCGATGCCCCGGATCCGGCGTGCCAGGCCGAGTTGCATGGCGCCGAGCATGATCAGCCACAGCCCGGCCAGGAAGGACAGCGTCAGCAGCGACAGCCCCGGCCAGATAAGCAGCGTCAGGCCGGCCAGGACACCGAGCACCCCGATGAAGACGTTCCACGCTCGTCCGGGCAGGCCGGGATGGTCGACCGCCGCGAACACGGCGGTGAAACCGTCCACGATCCAGTAGACGCCGAGCAGCAGCCCCAGCGCGAGCACCGTGATCAGAACGTGCCGGATCGCGTACAGCCCGAGCAGCAGGCTCACCACGCCGAGGACCGCGGTGAGGGTGCGGGCGGTACCGGTCTCCTCCAGGCTCGCCGATCCCACCAGCCGGAAGACCCCGGTGGCGATCAACTGAGCACCGAGGACCATCGCGAGTACGACGAGGGTCGGACCGGGCCACGCCAGGGATATGACACCGATGACGATCGAGACCAGCCCGTAGAGCAGATGCCAGGTCCAGGAACCGCCCAGGCGGGCGATGGGGCTCTTGTTCATGCCGCGAAGCTATCGGCGCTCCCGTTGGGCGAACTCCCAAAAACCCGCCGGGCCTTCGTGCCCTCGCACAGGGCGGAAGGGCGTTCAATGGAGCGGACAGAACGCGCATTCCGAGGGGTCCTGTACCGGTGTCCGTCACGCGCCGGACGCCGGCCGCGGTCCCGGCGCGGCCCCGGCGGGAAGTGGCCGCCGGGGCAGTGCCCGAGCGTCGCGGAAGCTGTCCGGAAAGACCTGTTCCAGTTGCCTACACCGGGAGTGCGAGGACATGGCCGGTCCCGTTGACTGGGAAAGCTTCGCCGTGATGACCGGAGGCGCCAGCGGCGCCCTCACCGGCCTGTTGTTCGTCGCGGTGTCCCTCAACGCCAATCGGATCGCCAGACACCCGGTGCTGCGCGCGATCGCGGCGCAGACCCTCGTGTTGTTCCTTGCGCCGCTGGTCATGGCGACGATTCTGCTGGTGCCCCGCCAGGCCGACTGGGCCCTGGGCGCCGAACTCGTGACCGCCGGGCTGGCCGGAGGCCTGAGCCTGCTGGCCATCGGGCGACGCAGGCGTGCTCCGGTCACCGCCGACAAGCGACTGACCGGCCTCTTCGACCGCCGTGACACCAGCATCGTCGTCATGCTGCTGTTCGTGGCCGGCGGAGCCGTCCTGGCGTCCGGCAGGCCCGCCGGGCTCTACCTGCTGCTGCCCGCCTCGCTCGTGGCGTTCGTCAGCGGGGTGCTGAGCGCATGGAACTTCCTGCTCCCGCCGCCGGACTTGCTGTAGCGGTCTCGCGCCGACGGCCCGTGCCCGACGCGTGCCGACAGCACAGGGGCCGACGGTGACCACGGCAGCGGCCCCCCGTCCGTCGGTCGTCGGCCACCCCCGTCCACCGGTGGTCGTCAGCCCCCCGCCCACCGGCCGCACCGGACATCCCTGTGCGCCACATCCCTGTGCTTCGGCCGCCACCGGCTGCCATGCGTGGGCTGCCTCCCCCATGTACCGGCGAGAACCGGTCCGCACCGAGCATCTGGAAGGTAACAGCCATGTACGCCACGCCCCGGGCCGGCGTCGGGCCCGCGGCGGCCGGGCGGCTGCGCAACGTACTCCACGACCTGGACAGCGAGGCGCTGGCACGGCAGTTGGCCCGCGATCTGAGCGACACCCCGGCCGGACGAATACCTGGCCATGGCTCCTGGGCGGGAGCCATGGAGCACATCATCCGCCGCAGCCTGGAACTGGTCAGGAACTGGCTGCTGAGCGGACAGGAGCCCGGCGGGGACGTGCTGTCGGACCTGTACGAGGCGGCGCGCGAGGCGGCGCGGCACGGCCTCACCGTGGAGGACGCGATCCGTGCCTGCTGCGGTGCGGCGCGGGCGGTGCGGAGCACCGTGACGGAGGCAGGCCCGCCCGAGGGCGGTGCCTGGCCGCCGCCTCACCTGGACGTGCCGTGGGCGTTCCTCGACATGGCCCTGACGACCGTCACGCGGGCGTTCGCCGACCAGCGGGACCTGCCGTCCGCCGACGGCGACTCCCGGGCGGCGACGCTGTTCGCCCGGGTCTGCGCCCGGTCGGCGACGACCATCGAGGACCTCGACAGGGCGGAGCGGCTGGGTTTCGAACTCGCCGGCCCCCACTGCCCGTTCGTCGCCGTGATCGACGGTGGCTCGGCCGCCGCGCACGCCGGCCTGGCGGCGCGTCTGCGGTCCGCGGGTGCTCTCGCCTGCACACAGGGGCACCGCGTCGCCGGGCTGACCGGTCCGGGCTTCGACTGGGCGGGTTTCCTCGCCGACAGCACGCTGATCCTCGCCGCCGAGTCGGCCACCGGCGCCGCCGGGCTCGCGGAAGCGGTGGGCAACCTGCACGACCTGGTCACCCTGGCGGGCCGGGCCGGACGCCGGGGACGGATCCGCCCTGACGACTTCCTGGCGGAGCTCATGCTCGCGAACTCCCCCCGGCTGGCCGAGGACATCGTGCGGCGGGTTCTCGGCCGACTGGACGCCGAGGACCCCTCCGGGACGTTGTCGCAGACGCTGCGGTGCCTGGCCGCGCACGGCTTCAACCGGACTGAGGCAGCGGCAGCGCTCCCGGCCCACCGCAACACCCTGCTCTACCGCATCAACCGGATCGAGAAGCTGACCGGCCTCGACCTCGACCGGCACGCACACCGCGAACTCGCCCGGCTGGCCGTCGTCTGGAGAGACACGACAGGCGGCGACACCCTGGCCCGGCCCGAGTGAGAGTCGGCGGAGGCCGCCGGATGCACCGACGGGGCCCGGCCCGGCCTCGGAACAGGCTCAGGGCGGCCGGTGCCGGACGACGACGACGCGCCCCGGCACCGCTCGCGGTCGGCATCCTCGACTTCCCTGTCGTCAGGGGTTGTTGCCGTGCACAACAGCCGGTCGAATCCTTGGCCCCGTGCACAGTGCGAGCGGTGCCACGCTGGCGGCGGCAGGACAGAACCGGCCGGGGCGTCCGCCCTGACGGCTGCCGTAGCGAGGGAGGGATGCGGGCATGGCTTCCGCACCGAACACGATCGTCCTGATCCACGGCCTGTGGATGACGCCGCTCGCCTGGGAGCACTGGGCGGCCCGGTACGAGGAGCGGGGCTTCACCGTGCTCACGCCCGGATACCCCGGGATCGAGCCGGGGGAGGCCGGGGTGGCGGCGCTCCGCGAGGACGCCTCGGCGATAGCCGGTGTCGGGGTGCGCGAGGTGCTGGATCATCTCACCGCCGTCATCGGGAAACTCGACTCCCCGCCGATCATCATGGGGCACTCGTTCGGCGGGACGTTCGCCCAGCTCCTGGTGGGCGCCGGGCTCGGGGCGGCCGGAGTGTCGATCGACGGCGCCGCGGTCAAGGGCGTGAACGCGATGCCGTTCTCGGAGCTCCGCTCGGTCCTGCCGGTCCTGAAGGACCCGGCGAACGCACACCGGGCCGTCCCCCTGACGGCCGAGCAGTTCCACTACGCCTTCACCAACACCCTGGACGAGGACGCCTCCCGGCGGGCTTACGACCGCTACGCCGTGCCGACGCCGGCCCGCATCCTCTTCCAGGGCGGCCTCGCGGCCCTCACCCCGCACGCGGCCACGACCTTCGACTTCGCCGACGGTGACCGGGCGCCGCTGCTGTTCGTCTCCGGCGGCAGCGACCACATCCTGCCCCCGGTCGTCCAGCGGCAGAACTACGAGAGGAACGCGAAGCACTCGACGGCGGTCACCGCTCACACCGTCTTCGACGGCCGCGACCACTTCACCTGCGGCGAGCCCGGCTGGGAGGCCGTCGCCGACTTCGCCCTCGGCTGGGCACTGAGCCCGCGCGCCGGAGTCCTCGACGCCGGGCCCGGCGAAACCCGCTGACCGGACCCGGACCCGGGTACACCGGCTGAGAACGGAGACACCCCCATGTCGAAAACGGTGGCCGACGGCCTGTGGGAGATGCTGGTCAGCGCGGGCGTACGGCGCTGCTACGGCATCGTCGGCGACGCACTGAACCCGGTGGTCGACGCGATGCGCCGCAATGGTCAGGTCGACTTCGTGCACGTGCGCAACGAGGAGTTCGGCGTCTTCGCCGCGGTCGCGGAGGCGAAACTGACGGGGCAGCCGGTAGCCGTGTGCGGGACGGCAGGCCCAGGAGTGGCACACCTGATCAACGGCATGCTGGACGCCCTGAAGGAGAAGGTGCCCGTCATCGTCCTGGCCGGCGACACCGAAACCGGACTGATGGACAGCGAGACCGTCGAGGAGCTGAACCCGTACCGGTTCTTCGCCTCCGCGGCGGTGTACGTGGGCCGGCTGGTCAATCCCGGCCAGCTCCGCACCGTCGTCACCTCCGCGGTGACGGCCGCGGTGACCCGGGGCGGCCCCGCCGTCGTCGCACTGCCCGGAGACGTCGCGGCGGCGCACGCGCCGAAGGACCGCTACGAGATCCGACTGCCCCGACCGGTACGCGCGCCGGCCGGAGCGGAGGACCTCGCCGCCATGGCCGGGCTGATCAACGAGGCGGGCACGGTGGCGGTTTTCGGCGGCCAGGGCTGCGCCGGGGCGCACGCGGAGGTGACGGCGCTGGCCGGAAAGCTGGGCGCACCGGTCGGCTACTCCCTCAAGGGCAAGCAGTTCCTCGAACACGACAACGCGAACGCGGTCGGGATGACCGGTCTCCTCGGCTACGGCGGCTGCCATCACGCGCTCCAGCACGCGGACGTGCTGCTGATGCTCGGCACCGACTTCCCGTTCAGCAGCTTCCTCCCGCACGGCGGGACCAGGATCATCCAGGTGGATCACGACCCGGAACGGCTCGGCCGACGCGTACCGGTGGACCTGGCCGTCACCGGCGACGTACGGGCCACCGTGACCGCGCTGCTGCCACTGGTCGAGCCGAAGTCCGACGGCGGGTTCCTCGCCCGCTGTGTGGAGGAGACCGAGCGGTTCCACCGCAGGATGCGGCACTACGAGGAGAAGGGGCCGCGGATCAGGCCGATCAGGCCGGAGTACCTCGCCACGGTCCTCAGCGACCTAGCCGCCGACGACGCGCTGTTCTTCGCCGACACCGGCACCCCCATCGTCTGGGCGGCCCGGCACATCAGGTACGGCCCGGAGCGGCGGCTGTTCGGATCCTTCTCCTGGGCGTCGATGGCCACCGCCTCGCCCGGCGCGTTCGGGGCACAACTGGCCTTCCCCGGACGGCAGACGATCGCCCTGTGCGGCGACGGCGGGTTCACCATGCTCGCACTCGGCGACCTGCTCACGGAGGTACAACGCCGACTGCCCGTCGTCCACATCGTGCTGAACAACAGCGGCCTGGACTTCGTCAAGATCGAGCAACAGGAAGCCGGATTCGTCCCGTTCGGGACCGACTTCGCCAACCCGGACTTCGCTGCCGTCGCCGAGGCGATGGGCGCCAAAGGCATTCGCATCGAAGACCCCGGTGACGTGGCGGACGGCCTCGCGGCCGCGTTGGCCCACACCGGCGGCCCGGTCGTCGTCGACGTCCTCGTCGACCCCTACGCCCTCGCGGTCCCCGCCCACGTCCCCGTCGGCACAGCCGCCGGATTCACGCTCAGCGCGGCACGGCAGATCCTCGCCGGCCGCCTCGACGACGTCATCGACACCGCCACGCACAACGCCCGGATCGTCTGAACGGCCGCCCGGTCGACGGAGGAAGACTCACCATGACAGACACGAACGACTCCCCGCCGAACGCACCTGACGCACCTGACGCGCCGCCCGGCGGCTGGCGCGAGATCTATCACGGCGGCTCACCGGAGGCCGAAGAGGCCCACTTCCGTGACCTGGCGGACGTCGTCGTCGGCGTCCAGCGGACGAACAAGCGGAAATCCGGCTCGCAGGTCTCCCGCCGCACGTTCCACGCCAAGATCGTCGTCGGTGTGGACAACGCCGAACTCGCCTTCCGGACCGATCTGCCCGCCGACCTGTGGGCCGGAGACTTCACCGCCGGGGCCCGGCTGCCGGCCGTCGTCCGGCTGTCCAACGCCAGTGGCACCGTCCGGCCGGACGGCAGCCCCGACCTCCGCGGCGCGGCACTGAAGCTGACCCTCGCCGGTGGTGGCGAACACGACCTCCTCATGACCAGCTACCCGGTCTCCCACGCCCGCGACGCCACCCAGTTCGTGGCGATCGCCAGGATCGGCGCCGGTCCCAAACCCCTGGTCCTGCCGCGCATGCTGGCCAAGTTCGGCCCTTCGGAGACCGCACGCGTCCTCCGCAACCTCAGGCAGGCCAACCGTCCCTCGCCCGGCCTGGCCCTGGAGTCCTACTGGAGCCGCGGGGCCGTCCTGTGGGGCGCCACCGGACCCGTCAGGTTCCGCCTCAGCCCACTCGGCCCACTCGACGGCCCCGTCCCGGCGTCCGCCCCGCCGCCGGACCCGGCCGACGGCCTCCAGGCCGACTTCGCCGCCCGGCTGAGCGACGGGTCGGTCCGGTTCGCCCTGCACATCCAGAAGTACGTCAGCGAGAGGCTGACACCGATCGAGGACGGGGCGGTCGAATGGAAGGAAAGCGACTCGCCCTGGCTCGCCGTGGCCATCCTGACGATTCCCGCCCAGAACACCCGCGACGCGCAGGGCCGGGCCACCCGCGACCACGTCGACACCCTCGCCTTCAACCCCTGGCACGCCCCGGCGGAGTTCCGCCCCCTCGGCAACCTCAACCGCGCCCGCCGCACGGTCTACGCGGCCAGCGCCAGGGAGTGGCACGCCCGGTAGCGGGTACGCCGAATCCTGACCCGCCCTCCTCCACACGCTGGTCGACGGCATGGGGCGGCCCGGATCACCCACCCGGACAGGCAGCTGCGACTCGGCCGCCGGTACGAGGAGAGGACCGGGCCGCCACCGAAGAACCGGAAGCAGCCCCGGGCCCTCCCACCCACCAGACGGAAGGGCCTCTGACCACGTATTTCTCTGTGCCCCCGGCAGGATTCGAACCTGCGACACCCGCTTTAGGAGTTCGATCTACGACCCCCTCTGAGGCAGTCGACGGCTGGTCCGACGGTCGTCCAGGGGTGCCGCTGTTTGCCGCCCTCGGGCCCCGTTGATGTCAGCCTGGTTCAGTCGGGTAGATGCCGTTGGCTACGAGCGCGACAACGTCATGTTCGTCGAGTTTTTCGACAGAGACAACGGCGCCGGACTCGGCGCCGGCCGCCAGCCCGGGCGTACCGGCATCGCCGCGGATCTGATCCGCGGCGGCACCTCGCCTCCCCGGCGATGAGGAACGAGTCCGCCCGCGAGCACGAACCGGGCAAGGTGTCCGATACCACGCCGTTCGGGCCGTGGGGGTTTCGACGTGGACCGAGAGGGGTTCGCATGCAGACAGACGGGCGACGAATATCCGAGGCACTCGCCGACGGCGATCAAAGGACCGGTCGGGCGCCGGCGTCACGGCTGACCGTGTTCGGCTGGGCCGTCGCAGCGGCAGGGGGCGTCGCGGCGGTTGCCGTGGCCGCCATGACGCTGTACAGCGTACGTTCGGTACTGATCAAGGCAGTCATCGGGCTGTTCCTCGCCGTCAGCCTGGACCCGCCGGTACGCTGGATGGTCGGGCGCGGAGCCCGACGCGGGCACGCGGTCGCAATCATCTTCCTCACGACGCTCGTCCTGACTGCTCTGTTCCTGTGGGCGTTTCTTCCCCCGCTGCTGAGCCAGGGCACGGGCCTCACCTCCGACTTCCCCGGCTACCTGGCGCATCTGCGCAGGCAGTCGCCGGCCCTCGCCCGGCTGGACGACCGCTTCCACCTGCTGGAGCACATCACGGCATGGGCCAGGACAATGCTCGATCGAGCCGGACACAACGCCTGGACGTATGGGCAGCGAGCGATGGGCGCCCTATCCTCGGCCCTGCTCGTGGGCGTACTGACCATCTATTTCATGCTCGACCTGCCCCGGATACGGAAGGGGCTGGTCGCCGCCTTCCCGCAACGGCACCGCCGCAAGGCCGACGACGCCGTTGCCGTCGTCGCCGACAAGGTCGGCTCATACATGATCGGAAATTTCGCCATCTCGGCGATCGCCGGAGTCGCCACGTTCGTCGCTCTGACTGCCCTACAAGTGCCGTTCGCGGTTCCGCTGGCGGTCTTCGTCGCACTGACCGACCTGCTCCCGATGATCGGCGCGACGCTTGGCGCTGTGGTCTGCATCGTCGCCGCCCTGGCCACCACCGACCTGTGGCCGAACACCATCGTCGTCGCACTGTTCTTCGTCGTCTACCAGCAGCTGGAGAACTACCTCATCGCACCGAGGGTGTTGCGCAACGCGGTGCAGATGCCGGCCCTCGCCGTGCTGCTCGCGGCGCTCATCGGCGGAACGCTACTTGGACTCATCGGCGCGCTGATGGCGATCCCCATCGCCGCTGCCGTCAGGGCCATCACTGTCCCGGCGCTGCGAACCCGTCGGCAGGACAGCCTCACGACGACGCACGAAACCCCCTGACGGCCCCCCTCGGGCACCAAAAAGGGCGAGGCCCGAAGACCTCGCCCGAAACCACCGAAACCCCAGCTCAGGGCCACACCAAGCAATACGGCTGATGCCCCGCCTCCTGCAACCGATGCGAGAAGGTACCGAACCCCTCAAGTACCGAGGTCGGCCACCTTGATGAGGTGTCTCTACGTATCGGCTGCGCACAAGATTAGATTCGTCCCTCTCCTGACATCTTCGAGTTCCGTCGCTGTCTCCTAGCGGAGAGAGGTCCTGTCTGGCTGTGACGCTCGTTTGACGCTCCGAGTGTCGGGCAGCCCCCTCTCGCGGGCAACAAACCGCATCTGACCTGCGCGTTCTCGCGGAGGCATGGGGTTCGACACGTTTCCGATGACGCATCGCGTGGAGTGCCCCGCGATTCCGGAGCTGGTCGGGAAGGGCGCCTGACCTGCGGGTTCGGGTGGTGTGCCCTATGTGTGGTGTGGGTGTTACGGGCGATATCCGGACGCTGAAATGATGTTCTCCGAGGTGTCTCCTGAGCCGGTACGCGAAGTGCCTGTACGACCGACGGTCCATCAACGACCGGGGCATTGAGGGGCTTTTGGGCTCATGCGATCAGTTGATAGCGATATGTGAACTTGGCTCCGACCGTAGTTCCGTGACGCCCTTGTCGCCCCCCGGCAGATGCCCGGTTCGGACGACCCATGCGTCTGTCCGAGCGTCTTGCGGGCGTGCCTTGAACGGGGAGACATGCGCTGAGGGTATGCCGTTTCGAGCAAGGTGCCCTTGGGACATGCGAGGAGATCAGCTGTGTACGCAGTGGTTCGGCGGTACGAAGGTGTGACAGATCCTGCCGAGGCGGGGCGCCGTGTGGACGAGGGGTTCGTCACTCTCCTCCGCCAGGTCCCCGGCTTCGTGGCCTACTACTGGATCGACGCCGGGGCTGGGGTGATGGTCTCTACCAGCGTCTTTGAAGACGAGGCCGGAGCCGAGGAGTCGGTCAAGAGGGC
The DNA here is from genome assembly GCF_042721035.1 of Streptomyces sp. NPDC058464. Taxonomy (NCBI): domain Bacteria; kingdom Bacillati; phylum Actinomycetota; class Actinomycetes; order Kitasatosporales; family Streptomycetaceae; genus Streptomyces; species Streptomyces sp. NPDC058464. The sequence goes on along the minus strand of NZ_JBHXMA010000032.1, from coordinate 88,575 downwards.
GGCGGACTTCGTACGGGACAACCTCACGTCGCTGCTTCCCAACCCTCCGCAGGTCACGGCCGGCCAGGTCGTGGCTGCCGGACAGTGAACTACGGCCCGCTCCTGCGGCGGCGTGCGCGATGTCGGCGATCTGGGTGGAGTCGGCGCCGGGAACACCGATACGCAGTTGTACGGCCAGGGCGGTCAGGGCATCGATGCCGCCCTGCGCGCCGTGAACGGCGATCTCGCACTGCTGCCGCTCACGATGAGTCTGGTCATGGGGCTCCTCCTGGTCGTCACGGTGAACTACTGGCACCTCGTACGGCGTACGCCACCGCGGAGTCCGGGTCGGCGATCGCCAAATGAAGGCGAACGCGAGGAACGGCACGGACCGGTGGGGTGCGCGCCCCCCGGTGGACACGGGCGAGGAGGTGGTGGCAGCCCCTTTGGGGAGGGCCACGCGAAGGCCTTCCTGACGTCCTGACGTCCTGACGGACGGATCCCGTTGAGGACACTTCGCCGATGTCCTTGGTCTCATGCGCCGTACCGGGGGCCGGATGTCAGAAGAGCGCCGCGGCCGGCCAGATGCTGCAGGCCGCTGTCGGAGCCGGCCGTGCAGGTGCGGGACGCTGGGAGACTTGCCGGTCACAGCCTGAGGGTGAACCAGGTGGTCTTCCCGCGTTCGTCGGGGCGGACGCCCCAGCTGTCGGCGAGGGTGTCGACGAGGACGAGACCGCGCCCGGATTCGTCGTCGTGGGTGGCCAGACGGGGTTGGGGCAGGTGTGGGCTGAGGTCGCTGATCTCGACGGCGCACTCGGAGACGCTGCGGCGGAGGCGGAGGACGACAGGACCTTCCGCGTGCTGGACGGCGTTGGTGAGGATCTCGGAGACCAGCAGTCGCGCGTCGTCGGCCCGTTGGGCGCAGCCCCAGGCGGCAAGCGTCTCGACCACGAAGGAGCGGCCCGCGGACACCGCGGAGGCGGTGGCCGGCAGTTCTGTACGGGCGGTGTCCAGCGGGGCGGCGGGGAGCTGGGTCAGGAGCAGGGTGACGTCGTCGTCATGGCCCTCGGCGTCGGGCAGCAGCGCGGTGAGGACGTGGTCGGCGGCGGCGTCGAGGCTGCTGGTGCGGGTGAAGGCGTCGTCGAGGGCCGTGGTGAGTTTGTCGATCTGGTGCTCGATGTCGCTGCCGGGGGTCTCGACCATTCCGTCGGTGTACAGCACGAGGGTGGCGCCGGGCGGGATGGCCGAGCTGGACTGCTGATAGAGGATGTCGCCGACGCCGAGAGGCGCGTTCACCGGTGCGGGAAGTCTGCGGCAGCCGCCTTCGGGATCGGTGACGAGGGTGGGCAGATGACCGGCGGAGCACACGGTGACGGATCCGGCGTCCGGGGCGATGACGAGGTAGCAGCAGGTGACGAGCTGGTCGGGGACGTCGAGGTCGGCGACGACCGCGTCCAGGGCCTGCATCAGCTGACGGGGCTGCATGGCGGTCTTGGCCAGGGCGTGGGCGGCGGAGCGCAGCTGGCCCATGACGGACGCCGCTTCCAGACCGCGGCCCATCACGTCGCCGATGAGGACCCCGACCCGGCCGGCGCCGAGCGGGATGAGGTCGAACCAGTCACCGCCCACGCCGGCGCCCTGGGTGGCGGGCCGGTAGCGGCTGGCGGCGGCCAGGCCGGGGATGGCGGGCGGGGTGCCCATGAGGCTGCGCTGCAGGGTGAGGGCGATGTGCTGCTGCTGCCGGTACAACTCGGTGAGTTCGGCCTCCGCGCGCTTGCGGTCGCTGATGTCGCGGACGATGGCGCAGGCGCCGACGACGGTTCCGGCGGTGTCCCGGGTCGGCCACAGGGTGACATCGACATCGAGCAGGGCGCCGGTACTGGTGACCCGGAGCGTTTCGAAGTGCTCGATCTTCTCGTCCTGTCTCAGCCGCTCCAGCAAGTGGGTGATCTCGTCCTTGCGCTCCGGCGGTGCCAGCATGGACACGTGCTGCCCGATGGCTTCCTCGGCCGAGTAGCCGTACAGGCGCTGGGCGGCGGTGTTCCAGTAGGTGATGCGGCCGTCGAGGGTCTTGGCGAGGATCGCGTCCTGGGAGGACTCCACGAGCGCGGCGAGCTCGGTGATCCGTGCCTCGGCGGCCTTTCGTTCGCTGACGT
>NZ_JBHXMA010000032.1:0-86346 GCF_042721035.1 Streptomyces sp. NPDC058464 | reverse complement strand
GACGTCGCGTACGGCGGCGGAGACGAGGAGGCCGTCGGTGGTTTCCAGTGGGCTGAGGCTGATCTCGACGGGGAACTCGGTGCCGTCCTTGCGCAGTCCGTGCAGTTCCAGTCCGGCGCCCATGGGACGCACCTGACGGTTGGTGGTGTATCCGTCGCGATGCCGGGTGTGGTTGACCTGGAACCGTTGGGGCACCAGCAACTCGACGGGACGGCCGAGGAGTTCGTCGCGCCGGTAGCCGAAGAGGGCTTCGGTCTGGGCGTTGACGAGGGTGATGGTTCCGGTGTCGTCCACGATGACCATCGCGTCGGGGGCCGCTTCCAGCAGCGCCCGGAACCTTTCTTCGGCGGCCTTTCGTTCGCTGACGTCGCGTACGGCGGCGGAGACGAGGAGGCCGTCGGTGGTTTCCAGTGGGCTGAGGCTGATCTCGACGGGGAACTCGGTGCCGTCCTTGCGCAGACCGTGCAGTTCCAGTCCGGCGCCCATGGGACGCACCTGACGGGTGGTGGCGTAGTCGTCGCGGTGGGTGGCGTGCTGGTCGTGGAACCGGCCGGGGATGAGGATCTCGACGGGACGGTCGAGGAGTTCGTCGCGGTGGTAGCCGAAGAGGGTCTCGGTCTGGGCGTTGACGAGCTTGATGGTTCCGGTGTCGTCCACGATGACCATCGCGTCGGGAGCCGCTTCCAGCAGTCCCCGGAACCGGTCCTCGGCTGCTCCGGGCTCGCTCGTTCGGCTCGGGGTACCGCGTCGGCGGTGGGCCTGCTGGGCAGCTCCTGCCCTGTCTGTCGGCTCTGACGTGACCGTGTCGCTCATGGCGGCCCCAACTGACTGTCAGGTTGCGGTGAATCGGTCCATCCCAGCGCATCCCGGTCACGCCCGCCTCGGCCTGCCGCTTACTGGCCCCGATACGGCCGTACTCGCCTGTTTGCGACCGGACGTCGTTGCTGTCTGGCGTAATCGAGAGGGGCAATGCGATGCTGCCCGGTCAAAACCCCGCGCTGATCGGGGAGTCGGCCGCAATACCGGTAAGTTGGGGCTTGGTGTGCGCTCGACCGCCGTCCGCATCGGCACCGGCACCGACTACGGCTTCGAACTCCCCTCCGGCCGGCACGGAACCGACATCCGACACCCTCTGCCTCGACCGCACCGAGCATTTCAGCGTTGCCGTCCTCACCCAGGAACGGCAACGCTGAAAATGCTCATGGAGTTGAACGCCGAAATGGAAGCAGTCGGCGCCGGGACGGCTACCTCTCTGCCGCCCTCAGACGCTGGGCCGCCGTGTCACCGCGCCGGCCGACCGGTACGACACCTGTCGCGGCGGCGAGGCCGTATGCGGGCATGTCGACGTACACCGATTCGTAGGAGCCTGCCGGGACGATGAACGTCTCGTGCCAGATGCCCACATGACCCTTGCCGGCACGTGCCCGCCGGTTGAACGCCGTCCATGCGGGCCGGTGTTCCTTGTCCTGCTGGTGGGCGTAGGCGAGCAGCCGTTCCTTGTCGGACCAGTACTGGACGACGTAGAAGTCCCGGAGGCCGCCGTAGAGCACCTTGTAGCCGAGAAGCCCGCCGGTCTTTTCCTGCGACAGTTCACGGAGCATGCGAGGCATCGACATGAATGCCGGCAACCAGCTGGAGAAGGCGCGCAGCCGGTTGATCCGTAGCCCGATGTGGAAGACGACGACGTCGCCTTCGGCGGCGGCGGTGTTGCGACCCGGAATCACTTTCTCGGACATGATTCTCCTCCGGCCCTTCCTGGGCCCTTCTTGCGATGGTTCAGGTCATGGCCGGGCCAGCGATCGGGATTTCGAACGAATCGCCCAGAAGTGGATCACCAGCCCGATGCCCCAGCCGAGAATCGACCACAAGGGCCAGAAGAAGTGGTCGGGCGTGAGAATCGCCCACAGCACCACCTGGGCCACATTGGCGATGACGTACCAGAAGAGGTGGATCCGCAGGCCCCACCTCATGGCCTTCTCGCTCTTCTGCATTTTCCCTCCCATGGTTCAGCGGATCGGTGCACTTGGGATGACCGGCGGTGCTATTGCGGGAGCGTCTGTTCCTGGGCGGCTGTCTCGATGAGGGCCACCGTCGCGCCCGGCCGGGAGACGAACACCATGTGCGAAGCACCCTCGACCACCTGGGTCTTCGCGTCGGAGCGCTGGGCCATGAACTCCTGCGTGGCCGGTGGGATGATCCGGTCGGCGCCGCTGATCAGGTTGTAGTTCGGGATGGTGTGCCATGCCTGCGGACCGGTGGCGGGCTCGCCCAGGGCGGCGCCGGTGGCCGGGCGTTGCGTGATCGAGTAGAGGGCGGCTTCCTCGGCCGACACGTCGGCCGCGAAATGGGGATGAAAGACCTTCGGGTCGATGTAGAGGTCCACCTGTCCGTCGGGCAGCGGCACCGGCTTCAGGGACTCACCCACGGTGCTGCCCGGGAACCGCTCGACCAGTGCTTGCGCGCTCTCGCCCGTCTCCGGCACGAACGCCGCCAGGTAGACCAGTGCCTTCACGTTCGCGTTTCCCTCGGCGGCAGCGGAGATGACCGCACCGCCGTACGAGTGCCCGACCAGCACGATCGGTCCCTCGATGCTGTCCAGCAGCGCCCTGACCTGGGCCGCGTCGAAGGCGAGCCCTCGAAGTGGATTCGGCGCGGCGACCACCGGATAGCCGTCGGCGACAAGCCGCTTGGCGACGGCGTTGAAGCCGCTGCTGTCGGCAAAGGCTCCGTGTACGAGCACGATCGTCGGTTTCCCGCTCACCATGGACCAACCCCTTCTTCGGATGACGGCTCGAACTCCGTTTGCGGCGCAAAGCTAAGACGTCGCACTGGACGGGAATGGAATGGGACCGGGACCTGGTTCCGGGTGGGCTTCACTGGTCATTCAGTCGACGTCAAGCCGGTTCGGCCAATCTGGGCGCCTCGGAGGACAGACGACTGGGGGGGTTGCCGATGGCGCCGGACGAGGAAGCCGATGTGGTGGTGATCGGGTCGGGTATGGGCGGTCTCGCGGCGGCGCGCACGATCGCGCAGTTCGGCGGGAAGCGTGTTCTCGTCCTCGAACAGCACTACACGCTCGGTGGGATGACGCACGAGTTCTCCCGCGCCGGGCGATACCGGTTCGGCACCGGGCTGCATTACATGAGCGCGAGCGCCGGCCCGTTCCTCGGGTTCATGACGGACGGAAGGGCACAGCTCTCGCCCCTGCCGGACGAGTACGACGCACTGCACTTCCCGGGGTTCGATTTCACCGTCCCCGCCACCAAGGAACGGTTCCGTGAGCGTCTGAAGGAACGGTTCCCTACCGAGTCCGACGCGATCGACCGCTTCTTCCGGACCACGCGCTGGGCCATGGCCGGACTGACCGCGCGCAATGTCCTCGCATCGTTTCCCGCCGGCGTACGGAAAGCGGGTGCGCCCGTCGTCGAGCGGCTCTTCCCGTCGGCGTTCCGGTCGTTGCGGGACCAGGTCGCCCGCAGTTTCCGCGATCCGCGGCTGCGGGCCGTGCTGGCCGCGCGATGGGGGCTCTACGGAACTCCGCCCGCGTCGAGCGCGTTCGGCTACCACGCGGCGGTTCCGCTGACCTTCTTCATGGAGGGCACCGCGCACCCCGTGGGCGGCCCGCAGGAGCTCAACCGGGTCGTTCTGGAGATCCTGCAGCGGTACGGCGTGGTGCTGCGCTCCCGGCAGCGGGTTCATGAGGTCGTCGTCGAGGCCGGCAAGGTGACCGGCGTCGATGTCGAGGACACCGCCACCGGCCGCCGCTACCGGGTGCGGACGGACACCGTCGTCTCGGCGGCCGGAGTGCGTAACACGTACGCCCTGATCGGGAAGAGCCACGAACTGGCGGAGCTGCCCGAGGAGCGGTCGGCGGTCATGCTGTTCCTCGGACTCGACCGGTCGCCGGCCGAGTTCGGACTGCGCGGCGAGAACCACTGGTTCATGCCGGATCTCGACGAGCACGACGGCGTTCAACGCCCTCCCGGGGAAGGCACGCTGTATGTCTCCTTCGCCTCGCTCAACAACCCGGCTGCCCGGTTCCACACGGTGGAGCTGCTGGAACTCGTCGATCCGAAGGTGGTCGACCAGTGGCGCGGGACGCCCGAGAACGAGCGGCCGGACAGCTACCGGAAGTTCAAGGACGAGCTGACCGCGCGGCTGATCGCGCGCCTGGAGGAACGCTGGCCCGGCTTCCGGGAGCGCATCGCATTCGCCGAACTGGCGACGCCGCTGTCGTTCGAGACCTATCAGCACAGCGTGCGGGGGTCCTTCTACGGCCTCGCGGCGACTCCCCAGCGGTTGCGTTCGGCGCGTGCGGGATGCCGTACTCCGGTCAAGGGTCTGTTCGTGGCCGGGCAGGACGCCTGGGGGTCCGGCGTGGTGGGGGCGCTGGCGGGCGGGCTGATGGCGGCGAACGCGGTCCTGAGACCGCGGCAGCTCGGAACGATGTGGCAGGCCATCCGTTCCGGCGGGGTGGCCCGGGATCCGGCCACGCCCTGGGAGGGTTATCTGCGGGTGGCCGGCATCGAGGTGCTGACCCCGACGGTCCGGAGGATCCGCTTCGAACCCCTGGACGGGGACACGATGCCGTTCGCGTTCGCCGCCGGGCAGTACGTGAAGGTCGACCTGCCCGTCGCCGTCGAGCCGATCGAACGGTCGTACTCGATCTGCAGCAGTCCCTCGGAGAGCGGCTTCGTCGAGATCGCTGTGAAGCACGAGCCGGACGGGCTGGGCTCGGGGTTCCTGCATGAGCAGGTGGAGGTCGGGTCGGCGTTGCGGGTGAGCGGTCCGCACGGCGAGTTCACCTGGGAGCCGGACACCGGGGCGGACACGCTCCTGCTCATCGCCGGGGGCGTCGGGATCACCCCGCTGATGAGCGTCCTGCTCGCGGCCGCAGACGCCGGTCACACGGGGCGGATCGTCCTGCTGGCGAGCTACCGGACCGAGGACGAGGTGCTGTTCGGGCCGGAGATCGAAGCACTGCGGTCCCGGCTGCCGGGGCTGGAGGTATCGGTCTTCGCGACCGACCGGGAACGGCGGATCGGTCTCGACGAGTTGCTGTCGTACGCGGACCCGACGACCCGCGTGCACCTGTGCGGGCCGGCGCCCATGATGCAGGACCTGATCGGCCGCCTGACAGAACTGGGGGTGCCGCGAGAGGCCATCCACACCGAGGCGTTCGTGTCGGGCCGGAGCAAGGAGACCCGCCGGGAGAAGGCGCACGCCATCGCCGTCGCCGCCGCGGCGGCCGGTGTCACCCAGTTCATGATCGGCACGGAGGGCGGCGCCCCGGCGTTCCCGTGCAGCCCCGGTCAGTCGGTCCTCGACGCCGCCAACGCCGTCGGTGTCACGTTGCCCCAGTCGTGCGGCGAAGGCGCGTGCGGTACCTGCCGGGTGCGGGTGCTCTCCGGCGCCTACGAGACCGACGACCGGGGGATGTTCTCCGCCGAGGAGCTGGCGGCGGGCTGGCGGCTGGCCTGCCAGACACTGCCCACCGAGGACCTGGTGATCGGCCGGTAGGACGGGCCGGCCACGGTCACTGTCCGCGCCGTCCCGTCGACAGCACGACGGACAACGGCTTCTGACTCCAGCCCCTCCGGTCCAGTGGCACTCGGCGCGCTGCCCGGCTGAAGAATCTGCCGCGATCACTGCTGTCGTCCCTGGTCGTTCGCTGCGCCCTTCCGGCCGGTGAGCAGCAGTGGTCGCCTTCCCTTCCGCGCGACCTCGGTCACCACGGGCAGCGGATGGCGGCGAGGGCGACCCGGGACTCGGAATGGAAGATTGGAATGGCCTCCTCCGACGCATCCCTGCGTCTGCAGGTTCTCGGTCCGTTGCGGGTCTGGCGAGACGGTGTGGAACTGGACGCCGGTCCTCCGCAGCAGGCGTATCTGCTCGCCGTCCTCCTCGCCCGTGCGGGCGAGCCGGTCAGCATCAGCGAGTTGGTCGACCTGATCTGGGCCGAGGACGTCCCCGCCTCGGCGGTCAACATCCTCCAGAAGTACGTCGGCGCGCTGCGGCGGCTGCTGCAGCCGGCGTTGCCCGCGCGGGAACCCGGCTCGTACCTGCAGCGCCGCGGTAGCGCGTACCTGTTCGTGGCTGCCCCCGGGACCCTGGACGTCGTCAGGTTCCGTGAGCTGGTCGAAGCGGCCGAGGGCGACGTCGCGGAGCAGCGGCTCGCCGCGGCACTCGACGGGTACTTGGAAGCGGTGGGGCTCTGGCACGGCTCGGCCGGCGACGGGGTCGCCTACGGCTCGACCGGTATGGCGATCTTCGCCGGGCTGGACGACGAGTTCCGCCACGCCTGCGTGGCGGCGGCCGAGTTGGCGACAAGGCTCGGCCGGCCCGAACGGGTGCTCCAGGCCTTGCACATGGCCGCCCGGATGGCGCCGTTGCACGAGAGAGTGCAGGCGAGTCTCATCGCCGCCCTGGCTGCCGCCGGCCAGCCGGCCGAGGCGCTGTCGGTGTTCCGGACCGTCCGCGCCCGGCTGGCCGAGGAACTGGGCGTCGACCCCAGCCCGGCACTGATGGCCGCTCACCAGCGGGTGCTGGAACGGGCACCGGTTGAGGAAACGCCCTGTGAACGGACTGCGGCACCCACCACCGGGGCGTCGACGGCCGACCGCCTGGTCGGCCGGGCCCAGGAACTGGCGGTGGTGCGGCATGCGGTGGAATCGGCACTCGCCGGATCGACGGGGCTCGTGCTCGTCGAAGGAGAACCCGGAGTCGGCAAGACCCGCCTGCTCGAGGAGGCCGGCGCCGAGGCGACCCGGCGTGGCGCGCTCGTTGTCCGGGGCCACTGCCTGCCGGGGGACGGCACACCGTCGATGTGGCCGTGGGTGCAGGTCGTCAGCGCGCTCCTGGACGACGTGCCTGCCGCAGCGCGGGAGGACTGGCACGCGGGCGAACTCGGTCGTCTCGTGACACCGCACGGCAGCGGCCGCACGACATCGGTGCTGCCGGACAGCGGCGTCCGGTTCCGCTTCTTCGAGCAGGCTGTCGCGCTTGTCCGTCAGGTATCGGCACGGCGACCTGTGGTGCTTGTGATCGACGACCTCCAGTGGGCCGACGCCGCCTCGCTGGATCTGCTCGGTCACCTGATGGCTCGGCTGCCGGACGGCACCGTCGTCATCGGGGCGCTCCGTGACCGTGCGCCCGCACCGAGCCCGGAGCTGGGGCGGATGCTCGCCGCGGCGAGTCGGGTGCCCCCGCACCGCAGGATCCAGCTCGGCCCGCTCGTCCCGGCCGAGGTGGCCGAACTGGTCCGCCGCGAGACGGGCCAGGACCCCGGCCCGGGTGCCACCCGCCTCATCCACACCCGCACCGCCGGCAACCCCTTCTTCGTCCGCGAGCTGTCCCGGTTCCTCGCCGACGGCGATGTCCTCACGGAGGCCACCGTGGCCCGGACCGCGGTGCCGGCCACTGTCCGGGATGTCGTTCGCGACCGGATGACCGGACTGAGGGCTGACGCCACAAGCCTGTTGCAGATCGCCGCGCTGATCGGCCGTACCGTCGACCTCGCCCTCCTCGCCCGCACCGTCGGCCTGGACCACAAGACATGTCTGGACCGCCTGGAGGCGTGCGAAGGGCTGGGCCTGCTCGAACCCTCGCCCGGCGACCCCTACTCGTTCGGATTTCCGCACGACCTGGTCCGCGAATCGGTGGTCGAGACCATATCGCCGCCGCGCGCGGCCCGGCTGCATCTGCTGATCGCCGACGCCCTGGAGCACAGGGCCGCGGACATCGAACTGGTGGCCGAGCGCCTCGCCCATCACCTGTGGTCCGCCGGGCCGCTCGCGGATCCGGCCCGCACCGCGACCGCGCTCGTCCGGGCCGGCCGCTGCGCCGCGGCCAAGCTGGCGCTCGAGGCAGCCGTACGCCGGCTTCACTCGGCCGCGCAGGTGGCACGCACAGCGGGCCTGGCGGAGTTGGAGCTGGCTGCCCTGTCCCTGTTCACCGCGGTGGACGGCATGCGGGCGGGATACGTGGGCTCGGCGGTCGATCTGCTGGAGCGGGCCGAACACCTTTCCCGTGAACTGAACAGGGAACGGGAGGCAGCCGACTTCCTCTTCTCCCGCTGGGCCGCGTACGCCCAGGGCCTGCAGCTGGACCGCGCCGGCCGGTTGGCCGGCCGGTTGCTGGCGCAGGGGGAGGCGTCCGACGACTCTGCCGTGCGCGCCTACGGCAGGTACGCCTGGGGCATCCACCAGTGGGGTGCCGGCAACATCGGAGCGGCGTTCCGGTACCTGAGCCGGACCGACTGGACCGTTCTGGACGACCTGGCCCACCATGAGAAGGACCCGCTCCGGCGCGATCTGCGACTGCTCGCGGCCGGGATGCTCGCGATGATGACCGCATTGCACGGGGACGTCGACGCGGCACTGGCTCAGCTCGCCGCGATGGAGGCCGCCGCGGGAGGCGACCGCTACGCGGTCACGGTCTGGGCGGCCTTCTCCGCAAGAGTCGCGGCTTTGACCGGCGACCCGGCGCGGGCGCTGCGCGCGGCCGAGTGCGGGATCGCCGCGGACCCCGCGTTCTCGTTCGGCTTCCTCGGCAGCTACCAACGGCTGGCCCGGTGCTGGGCGCGCGCCGTGACCGGCGAGGACCCGGTCCGCGCAGCCGCGGAGGCGCAGGATCTGATCGTCGCGTCGCTCTCCGACCCGCCACGCTCGGGGCTGGCCACCTGGTACGGGCTCCTCGGTGAGATGTGGCTGGCAGCCGGAAAGCTGGACGAGGCCGACGCGGCGCTCGACCGGGCGGACGCGGCCATCGAGACGTACGGCCAGCGCTACGCCGAAAGCCTGCTGCTTCTGCTCCGGGCACGGGTGCTGCAGGCACGCGGCGAGCCGGTCGCCACCGTTCGGGCCGTTGCCGAGCGGGCGCACGCACTGTCCGTCGAGCGCGAGGCCCACCTGTTCGCCCGCCGTGCCGAGGAACTGCTGGCCGAGCTTGCGGACAACACATCGCGCTGACATCCGTGTTCACGGCGCCGACGCCGACGCCGACGCCGACGGCCGGTGAGCGAGGCCGAATCACACCGGGCCCTGCAGATCGGGAGCCTGGTTCCGTCACGACCACACCGCCCAGCGGTCACAACGGCGGATGGACCCAGACCGCAAAGCGACCGTAAAGTGGCTTCGCCGCAGCCGATCGTGGTCGGCCCGTGAGTGGGGGTAGGGGTGGGCATGGCGTCCTCCGGCGGACATCTGCGTCTGCAGATTCTCGGTCCGTTGCGGATCTGGCGGGACGGCGTCGAACTGGACGCCGGGCCTCGGCAGCAGTCGTACCTGCTGGCGGTGCTGCTCGCCCGCGTCGGCAAGCCGATCAGTACGAGCGAGTTGGTCGACCTGATCTGGGCCGAGGACGTCCCGGCGTCGGCGGTGAACATTCTCCAGAAGTACGTCGGTGCGTTGCGACGGCTGCTCGAGCCTCTGCTGCCCGTCCGCGAAGCCGGATCGTTCCTCCACCGACGCGGCAACGCCTACCTCTTCGCCGTCGGCTCCGCCACGCTGGACCTCGTCGCGTTCCGGGAACTCGTCGATGCCGCCAGGGCCGCGCTGGCTCGGCACGATCACGAGGCGGCCCTCGATCACTACGTCGGGGCGCTCGGGCTCTGGCACGGCTCGGCGGGCGACGGCATCGGCGACGGGACCATCGCCACGACGGTCTTCGCCGCACTCGACAACGAGTTCTACGACGCGTGCACCGCGGCGGCGGAGCTCGCCGTGTCGACGGGCCGACCGGAGCGGGTGCTCGCGGCTCTGCAACTGGCCGCGTCGATGGCACCGTTCAACGAACCCGTGCAGGCCGCTGTCATCGGCGTTCTCGGCGCTGCCGGACGCCAGGCGGAGGCGCTGTCGGTGTTCCGTCGGACCCGCGATCGGCTCGCCGAGGAGCTCGGCATCGACCCGGGGCCGGCGCTGGAGGAAGCACACCGGCGGATTCTCGCGCAGCCCCCGGGGTCGCTGCTGGTGCGGGAGGCGGACGAGGAGGCCGGGCGGACCACGGCGGCCACCTTGATCGGCCGGACCGAGGAACTCGCCATGCTGCGGCGCATCGTGGAGCGCGCACTCGCCGGCGACACCGCGATCGGCGTCGTCGAAGGCGAACCGGGCGCAGGCAAGACCCGGCTGCTGGAAGAGGCCGCCGCCGTGGCGGGCCGGCTGGGCGCACTCACCGTCTGGGGCTCCTGCCTGGAGGGCGACGGGACACCGGCGATGTGGCCGTGGGAGCAGGCACTGGGCCAGGTCGTCCACAGTCTGCCCGCTCCGGCGGGCGAACAGTGGCTCACCGGCGGGCTGGGCAGCCTCCTCGCGGCGCGGGACGACGCGACCCGGGAACTCCCCGACGGCAACGCCCAGTTCCGGCTGTTCGAACAGGTCGTCGCCCTCGTCGGACAGGCCTCGGCGCGGCGCCCGACACTCCTGATTCTCGATGACCTCCAATGGGCCGACGCCACCTCCCTGCAGTTGTTGCAACACCTGGCGGGGCGCCTGCCCCACGGCACCGCGATCATCGGCGCGCTACGCGACCGCGCACCCGCACTCGGCCCGGACCTCTCCCGGGTGCTGGCCGCCGCCAGCCGGCGGCCCGGTCACCGGAGGTTCCGGCTGGGCCCGCTCGGTCCGGCCGACGTGGCCGAACTCATCCGCCACGAGGCCGGCCAGGATCCCGGCGAGGCCGTCGCCCGCGCCATCCACGCCCGTACCTCCGGCAATCCGTTCTTCGTCCGCGAACTGTCCCGGCTGCTCAGCGGGGTCGGCGCGATCGGCGACGGCGACACGTCCCCGTCGGCCGGGGTCCCCTCCACCGTCCATGACGTCGTCCGCGACCGGATGGCCGGGCTCGACGACCGCGCCCGCGACCTGCTGCAGGTGGCCGCGCTCATCGGCCGCGACGTCGACCTCAGGCTGCTGTCCCGCGCCACCGGCGTGGACGTCGCGGACTGTCTCCATCGCCTGGAACCGCTGCATACCCTCGGGCTGCTCGAACCCGGGCCGCAGGACCCGTCCTCGCTCCGCTTCGCGCACGACCTGGTGCGCGAGTCGGTCTCCGAGACCGCGACGAAACAGCTGGTCACCCAGCTGCATCTGCGCGTCGCGGACGCGCTCGAACAGATCCATGCCGACGACGAGGACGTCGCCGAACGCCTCGCCTACCATCTGTGGGCCGCCGGCCCCCTCGCCGAGCCCGTTCGCGCCGCGGAGGCGCTGATCCGTGCCGGACGCCGCGCGGCAGCCAAGCTCGCCTTCGAGTCCGCCAATCGGCAGCTGCGCTCCGCCGTACAGGTCACCCGGGCATCCGGACTCATGGAGCTGGAGTTCGCCGCCCTCACGCTGCTCGCCATCGTCGTCAGACGGCAGTCGGGGTACGACGCCTCGACCTTCGATCTGCTGGAGCGGGCCGAATACCTGGCCCGCACCCTCGGCCGGGAGGGGGAGGCCGCCGACTTCCTCTTCATCCGTCTGATGGGTGCCTACACCTCCATCGAGAAGGGCCGCGGGCAGTTGGCCCGCCGCATGCACGAGCTCGGCCAGGTGTCCTCCGATCCGGCCGTCCGACGCTACGGCCGGCAGGCCTGGGGCCTGCATCAGTGGGACATCGGCAACATCGGCGAGGCGTACCGGTCCTTCACCAAGGAGGATGCCGCCGCTGCCGGCGGCGCCCTCGCCCCGGACGAAGAGACACCGCTCCGGCGGGACGGCAGCATTCCCGGGGAAGGGCCCGGCTGGCGGGCGGTCATGACCGCGCTGCACGGTGACGTCGACGCGGCGCTGGCTTTCGTCGACACCTGGGACACCCCGGGGGACCCGTACGCGGCCTCGGTCTGGGTCTACTACACGACCATGATCGCTTCCATGGCCGGGGACGCCGAAGCGGCACGGCGGGCCGGCGAGCGGTGGGCCGCCGCCGGCCTCGCCCGTCTCCGCGCCCAGATCGACCACTACATCCGGCAGAGCTGGTGCTGGGCACGCGCCCTCACCGGCGAGGATCCGGCCGGCGCAGCGGCCGAGGCCGAGGAGCTCCTGGCCGCCCACCTGCTCGATCCGCCGCAGTGGGGCATCGCCTACCACTACGGACTGATCGCCGAGATGTGGCTGGCGGCCGGATCGCCCGATCGGGCCGCCACCGCTCTCGACCGAGCCGACCAGGCGATGTGGGACTTCGGCCAGCGTTACGCCGAAGGGCTGCTCCTGCTGGTGAAGGCGCGCCTGCTGCAGGCCCGCGGTGCACCCCTCACCGCTGTCCGGGCCGCCGCCGAACGGGCCCACACGCACTCCACCGCATGTGAGGCGCACCTGTTCGCGCGACGGGCCGAACGACTCCTCTCAGCACCTGGAGGCAACGCGTGACCGCAGGCTCTGACGAACAGACCGGGCTGACGGCCCTGGCTCGCGGGCTCTCGGCGCCGAAGGGTTTCGTCGACGCCAGCCTGGCCGCCCCTGCCCCCGGAACGATTCGCCTGCTGGGTGGCATCCCCGCGCCCGAGGCTCTGCCGGTCGAGGCGATCGGCCGGGCAGCGGCGCAGCTGTGGCAGGACCCCGACGCCGCGGTCGCAAGCCTTCAGTACTCCCCGGCACGCGGATCCGCCGCGCTGTGCGACTGGATCGCGAAACGGGAGGGCGTCGATCCGAGCCGGATCGTGGTGACGAACGGTGGCATGCACGGCCTCACCCTGGCGGTACTGACCGTCGTCGACCGCGGTGCCACCGTCGCGGTGGACGATCCCGTGTTCCCGGGTTTCCTGTGGGCCCTGGAGGTGTCGACGACGCGGATCCTGCCGGTACCGGTCGTGGCCGACGGCTTCGATGTCGAACACCTCGCCCGGCGGCTCGCCACCGGCGCCCGGATCGCCGCCGCCTACACCGTGCCCGACTTCCACAACCCCGCCCAGGTCAGTCTCTCGGCGCCGAAGCGGCAGGCACTGATCGAGCTCGCCGAGCGGTACGGCTTCTACGTGATCGTCGACAATCCGTACCGCGAACTGCGCTTCGGCGGCCAGGACCAGGGCGTCGCGGCCTTCAACCAGTCGGACCGGGCGATCCACGTCAACACCTTCACCAAGACCCTCGGCCCCGGCTGGCGCGTGGGCTGGCTGGTGCTGCCGGACCACCTCGTGGACCCGGTGATCCGGCTGCGCAACCGCCTCGACGTCCACACCTCCTCGGTGACCCAGGCGATCATCGAACGGCTGCTCACCGACGACACCGAATGGTTCGACGGGATCGTGCGCAGCGCCACCGCGCTGTACCGGGAACGCGCCGGCGTGCTGATCGACGCCCTGCGGGAACAACTCCCGGGCGCCCTCGACATCGTGGCCCCCGAAGGCGGGCTGTTCCTCTGGCCGCGGCTCACCGACGACGCCGTGGACCCCGCGGCGCTCCTGCAGCGGGCGGCCGCCCACGGCGTGATCTACCAGCCGGGCGAGTTCTTCGCGGCAGGCTCCCGGCGGCGGTCCTCGGCCCGGCACCTGCGGTTGTCCTACAGCGACCGCACCCCGGAGGAACTGCGCGAGGCCGTACGCCGACTGGCCCTGGCCTTCTGACGACGCAAGCGAGCAACGACAGTCACCCACGGCGGATTCCCGGAAGGCTGCTCATGACCAACGTTCGGCTCCCCCTGCGCGCACTCGTCCCGTTCGCCGCCGGTTCGGTCGGCATGGGCATCTGGGTCACCGTGCCGGGCATCTTCCTGCTGTACTTCCTGACCGACGTCCTGGCCGTGCCGCCGCAGGTGGCCGGCCTCGCACTGCTGCTGCCCAATGTCGCCAATATCGTGCTGCACCCGTGGGTGGGCCGGATCTCCGATGCCGGCCTGGCCCGCGGCGGCCACCGCCGGCAACTGATGTCGGCCGGCTGCGTCGTGGTGCTCGCCTTCGTGGCCATGTTCGCCGTGCCGTCGGACCTGCACGGGACAACCGCCGCGATATGGGTCTCGGCGGCGCTGGTCGCCGGGAACCTGCTCTACTCGCTCTACCAGGTCTCCTACCTCGCCACACCGGCCGACCTGGGCATCGGCTACCACGAGCGGACCCGCCTCATGGGCTACCGCAATGTCGTGATCACCGTGAGCGTCCTGCTCGCCGGCGTGGCCGCACCGGTGGTCGCCGGCGACGATCCGGGCGTCGGCGACTACACGAGAATGACCCTGCTGCTCGGCGCGGTCATGCTCGCGGCGATGCTGGCCGGCATCACCGGCGTCGCCCGCCTCAACCGGGCCGCGCCGGGCACCCCGGCCGGGCCGGGGCACCGGGGCGGGCTGCTGGTGGCGCTGCGCGACCGGCAGTTCCGTGCGCTGACCGCGTCCTATCTGACCGTCGCGATCACGATGCACCTGGTACTGGCCGCCATGCCGTACTTCGCCGAGTACGAGCTGGGCCGCTCCTCACTCACGACCGTGCTCATCGCGGCGTTCATGGCGCCGGCGGTCCTGACCACGCCCCTGTGGGTACTGGTGGCCCGGCGTCTCGGCAAGCAGCGCAGCCTGCTTGTCGCCCAGGCCGCGTTCGTGGCCGGCTCGCTGGTGCTGGCCCTGGGCGCCGCGGCCGGCCTGCCCCTGCTGATCGCAGCCGTGGCGGTGCTGGGCGTCGCGTTCGCCGCGATGCAACTGATGCCGCTGTCGATGGTGCCCGACGTCATCGCCGCCGGGCCGGCTGGTACCGCCAGTGCGGGCAGTTACACCGGCGTGTGGACCGCCGCCGAGGCCACCGGCGGCGCACTGGGGCCGTACGTGTACTCGGCCTGCCTGGGTGTGGGCGGTTTCGTGGCCAGTACCGCGGGCGAGCACACCGCGCAGTCTCCCGGCGCGCTGGCGGCCGTTCGCTACGGCTTCACCTTGGTGCCGGCCGTGCTCATGACGATCGCCATCGTGCTGCAACGCCGGTACACCTTGGACGAGCACGCCCACACTGCGGCGCCGCGTGCCGTCGCCCGGGAAAAGGCAGGGGGGTGACGGAACTCGTAGTGAAGCGGCCCCTGTAGGGCGCCCGGATGTGCGTTCAGTGCCCGTCAAGTCACCGGTCCTACGCTGACCCGCGTTCATCAGCGAGAACACCGGATACCGAAGGGCACACATCGATGACGACAACTCGCAGGGCGCTGTTGGCCGGATCCGCCGCGGCCGTGGTGGGCGCCGCACTCGACGCGCCCGCCGCGCAGGCACACACCGGAAGCGGCAGCGGCCAGAAGCCCACCGTCGTACTCGTGCACGGCGCGTTCGCCGACTCCTCCGGCTGGAACGGGGTCGCCTCCCGGCTCATCCGCGACGGCTATCCGGTCATCGCACCGCCCAACCCCCTGCGCAGTGTGGCCTCCGACTCCGCCTATCTCGCAAGCATCCTCGCGACCCTCAGCGGCCCGCTCGTCCTTGTCGCGCACTCCTACGGCGGGATCGTCGTCACGAACGCCGCGACCGGCAACCCGAACGTGAAGGCGCTGGTCTACGTGGCCGCGTTCGTGCCCGATCAGGGTGAGACGCTGCTGGGCCTGCAGACGAAGTACCCGGGAAGCAGGCTCAGCGAGGAGGCGCTGGACTTCCGTCCCTACGGTGAGGGCCTCGTCGACGGCTACATCAAGAGGGAGTTCTTCCACGACGTGTTCGCCGGGGACCTGCCGAAGGCGACCGCCGAGTTCATGTGGGCCGGCCAGCGGCCGGCGGACGTGCGCACCCTCGGGGAGCCGTCCGGCGCCCCGGCCTGGAAGACCATTCCGTCCTGGTACCTCGTGGGCCGCGACGACCAGGTGCTGCCCCCTGCGGCGCAGCGGTTCATGGCGCGCCGGGCCGGCGCACACACCGTCGAGGCCGACACCTCGCATGTCGCGATGATCGCGCGGCCCGCGGCGACTGCCGCTCTCATCAAGCGCGCCGCGCGCTGACACCAGGAGGAGGCGGCGGTGTCGATGTTCGAGAGGTGGGGGCGGACGATGGTCCGCCGACGGTGGTGGGTGATCGGCCTGGCCGCGGCCCTCCTGGCATTCGGCGGCATCTGGGGCACGCGGGTCTTCGGCTCGCTGACCACCGGAGGGTTCGACGACCCGGCCGGCCAGAGTTCGCGCGCGGCCGCACGTGCCGAGGCGACGCTCGGCCGGACCGGCAACGACGCGGTGGTCCTGTACACCAGCCCCAGCGCGACAGTTGACGACCCGGCGTTCCAGCGAGCCGTCACACAGACGCTTCAAGCGCTTCCCCACGACGTGGTGACCCGGACCGTCACCTACTGGAGCACCGGCAGCCCGACCCTGGTCAGCCACGACCGGCACGCCACCTACGCGGTGCTGACCCTGGCGGGCGACGACGAGGCGCAGCGCGGCGACGCGCTGGACAGGATCGAGGACGAACTGGCGGCGCCCGGCCTGCGGACCCAGGTCGGCGGCCCCACCACGGTCGACCGGGACATCCGGGAGCGGGTCGCGGCGGACATCGCCTTCGCCGAGACGATCTCCATACCGGTGCTGCTCGTGCTCCTGGTCGTCGTCTTCGGCAGCGTGGCCGCGGCGAGCCTGCCGCTCGCGCTCGGCGGTCTGGCCATTCTCGGAGCGTTCACCGCGCTGCGCGGGATGACCTACCTGACCGACGTCTCGGTCTTCTCGGTCAACGTGGTGACGATTCTCGGGCTGGGCCTGGCGATCGACTACGGCCTGTTCATGGTCGGGCGGTTCCGCGAGGAGATCGCCCGCGGGCTCGGTGTCGAGGACGCCGTCGCCCGCACGATGGCCACCGCGGGTCGTACGGTCGCGGTCTCCGGCGTCACCGTCGCCGTCTCGTTGGCCGGACTGCTGATCTTCCCGATGGCCTTCCTCCGCTCGATGGGCCTCGGCGGTCTGTCCGCGGTCGTGGTGGCGATGGTGGCGGCCCTGACCGTGCTGCCCGCCCTGCTCGCCGTCCTCGGCCCCCGGGTCGAGGCGCTCTCGGTACGACGGCTGCTGCGCCGCCCGCCGACGGCTGCCCCGCAGGTCGAGGTGGCGCACGGGTTCTGGTACCGCCTCGCGCACAGCATCATGCGCCGCCCGGTCGTCTACGCGACCGGGGTGCTCACGGTCCTGTTGCTGGCAGCCGCGCCCTTCCTGCGCGTCGAGTTCGGCGGCATCGACCCGAGGGTGCTGCCGACGGGTACCGAGAGCCGCGTGGTCTCGGAAACCGTCGACCGGGACTTCGTCCGGAACGGGCAGGTGCCGATCGAGGCGATCGTGACCTCGCCGGGCCGGGCCGGGGGCCGGGCCGGTCTGGAGCGCTACGTCGACGCCGTCCGGACGGTCGACGGGGTGTCGGGGGCCGAGGTCACGGGTCGGTCCGGCGACGTCGCCCGGGTCACGATCATGTACGACGGTGACCCCATATCGCCCCGCTCGCGGAATCTCGTGAGCCGGATCCGGGCCGTACCGGCACCGCCGGGTGGTGAGGCACTGGTGGGTGGCCAGACCGCGCAGCTGGCCGACCAACTCGACGCCGTGGGCCGTCTGTTGCCCTGGATGGCGCTGATCATCGGCGGCGCCGGCTTCGTCCTGCTGTTCCTCGCCTTCGGCTCCGTCGTGCTGCCGATCAAGGCGATCGTGATGAACATCCTGTCGCTCGGCGCCTCGTTCGGCGCGCTGGTCCTGATCTTCCAGGACGGCCATCTGTCCGGCCTGTTGGACTTCACCTCCACCGGGACGCTGGAGGCGACCCAGCCGATCCTGGTCCTCGCGGTCGTGTTCGGGCTGTCGATGGACTACGAGGTCTTCCTGATGTCCCGGATCCGCGAGGAGTACGACCGGACCGGCGACAACACCGCGGCGGTCGCGGTCGGGCTGCAGCGCAGCGGCCGGATCATCACCAGCGCCGCGCTGCTCATCCTGGTCGTGATCGGCCTGTTCTCCGTCTCCGGAATCACGTTCATCAAGCTGATCGGGGTGGCGATGCTCATCGCCGTCCTGGTGGACGCGACGATCGTCCGCGCGCTGCTGGTACCGGCCACGATGCGCCTGCTCGGAAACGCCAACTGGTGGGCGCCGGCGCCCCTGCGGCGCTTCTACGCCCGCCACGGCCTCCGGGAGGGCGACGACGCCCCGCCCCGCACGCCTGACACACGTCCCGCACCGTCCCGTACGACAGCCAACTGACCTTGCCCACCCCAAACGTGACGATGCATCACCAGGGTGAGGCCAGCGCCCGTTCCGGTCCGTGCCTGAACTGCTCGACTCGGAGGAATCACGTGAACGACGGTGCGGCACCGCGCGGCCCGGTCCTGGACGACGAGCAGTTCCGCCGGCTCGCCGAGTACGGGGAGGTGGAGCAGGCCGAGCCCGGCCGGGATCTGTACACGTCCGGCGACGACACCTACGACTTCTTCCTGCTCCGGTCGGCGACCGTGGACATCGTCCGGGACGCGACGGCGATCGAGCCGGAGCGCCTGATCTACCGGGGCGGCCCCGGAGACTTCCTCGGCGAGCTCAACCTGCTGACCGGACAGCACGTCTACCTGACCGCCCGGGTGGTGTCCGCCGGGACGGTCGTCCGGATCCGGGCGGCGATGCTGCGCCGGGCCCTCGCCGAGCAGGTCGACATCGCCGACACACTGATCGAGGCGTTCCGGGAACGGCGCGAGGTGATCCGCGGGGCGGCAGGCAACGCCCTGGAGCTCGTCGGCCGGTCGTACGCCGCGGAGACCCTGGAACTGCGCACCTATGTCACGCAGATGCTCCTGCCGCATTCCTGGCTCGACGCGGCCTCGCACCCCGGACGCTCGCTGATCGGACGGGCGGGGCTCGGCGAGGACGACCTCCCCGCCGCGATGGTCAACGGTTCGCTGCTGCGGCGTGCGACGCCCAGAACTCTTGCCGAGGTGCTCGGTCTCACCTACCGAGCCGACGGGCGTCCGGTCGATCTCGTCGTGGTGGGCGCCGGCCCGGCGGGTCTGGCGGCCGCCGTGTACGGGGCGTCCGAGGGTCTCGTCACCGTACTGCTGGACCGCGCAGGGCTCGGCGGCCAGGCCGCCAAGAGCGCTCGCATCGAGAACTATCTGGGATTCCCGCACGGAGTCAGCGGCGAAGGCCTGACCCGTCTGGCGATGGTCCAGGCGCTCAAGTTCGGTGTACGGATCCACGCTCCCTGCGCGGTGGCCGGCCTGGACCTCTCCGAGGAGCGACGGCCGGCCGTGCTGCTGGAGGACGGCACACGCATTCGGTGCCGCGCGGTGATCGCCGCGACCGGGGCCCACTACCGGCACCTCGACCTGCCGCAATGGACGACTTTCGAGAAGTCCGGCTGCGTCCGCTACGCCGCGACCGAACTGGACGTCCGAGGCTATGAGGACCAGCCGGTGACGGTCGTCGGCGGCGCCAACTCCGCCGGGCAGGCGGCCCTGTCGCTGGCCGCCCGTGGCGCGACGGTGGATCTGATCGTCCGCGGCGCCGATCTCGGAGCCCGGATGTCGTCGTACCTGACCGACCGGATCCGAGCGCATGCGCGGATCCAGGTCCGCACCAGCAGCACGATCCGCGAACTGGGCGGCGACCACACCCTCGCGTCGATCGTTGCCGAGAGGTCCGACGGGCGGCGGGACCGGCTGGCCTGCCGCGCCCTGTTCTGCTTCATCGGCGCCGACCCGGTGTCGGGCTGGTTGGACGGCGTGGCCAAGGACCACGACGGCTTCGTCCTCACCGACAGCCGTCTGCGTGCCGAACCGTCCGGTACGGCCCTGCCGTTCCAGACCAGCGCACCCCGGGTCTTCGCGGTCGGCGACCTCCGTGCGGGCTCGACGAAAAGAGTGGCCACCGCCGTCGGCGACGGCGCCGGCGCGGTCTCCTCCGTCCACGAGGCACTCGCCGCCGACTGACACGTCCCTCGGCCGCCGCCGGGGGTTCACTGCTGTCGCCACCCGAAGGACCGACTCGGCAACTGGACGGACGGGCGGCGCGTCAATCACTCCGGGCGGACCTGCCAGGGCCGGTCCGTCAGGGCCCGGGTCAGTTCGGCGTCGTACTGATCGGCGGCGAAATGGAACGCCGGGGGCCGGGTCCCGTCCGTGGGCACCTGCCAGTCGGACCACTCCACGACCTCGCCGTGGCGTTGTACGAACACGGACAGACAGCCACAGCATCCGCCCGTGCACTCGGGCTCGCCGAGCACCACGCGTCGCCCCTCGCCGGTCGCCCAGAGGGCACCGTGACCGTCGGCGGGCAGCGCCTCCTGCGTGAACGGGCCGCGGCCGCCCTCTCCGACCGCCTCCGCCACCACGTCCGCGCCGTCGACCCGGAACTGCAGCCGGGCAGCCCAACGGGGCCCCGGTGGCAACACACTGACCTCAAGCCGATTGAACACCCGAGCACCCTACGTGGGGACCGGCCGCGAAAGTGTTTCGTAACCGAGGAATTTCCCCTCCTTGTCCCCGCCGTGAATTCCGTGTCAGTGTCCCGGTCCAGCAGGCAGGCCGTCCGCGGTGATGACGTCCGAAAGCTTTTCGCACCAGCCGCCCATCTGCCTGGCGCATGAATACGGCATGCCGAGAGAAGAGAGGCAGATTATGCGCGGATTTCCGGGACTCGGAATGAGCGGAGAGAGCGGTGCGAGCATTCCGGGAGCGCGGCGCGGGATCGGTGTCGCGGTCGCCGTCGCGGCGGCCATGTCCCTTGCCGCGTGCGGGACTTCGGGACCGGCGGGCTCGTCCTCGGGTTCGTCGTCGAAGGGCCTGACCATGTGGGCGCTCAACGACCAGACGATCCTCAAGGAGTCCGTGGACGCCTACAACAAGGACCACCCGGACGAGAAGATCACGCTGCGGCTGTTCGCCGGCGACGACTACAAGCAGAAGCTCCGTGTGGCCTTCGGCGCGAACCAGGCCCCCGACATCTTCTTCAGCTGGGGCGGCGGCGCGCTGGACGACTACGTCAAGGCCGGCAAGGTCGACACCCTCACCGACGCCCAGGTGGACCTGCTGCGGTTCACGCCGAGCGTCCTGAAGAGCGCCACCTTCGACGGCCAGGTCTACGGCGTGCCCGCCAACGGCCTCGCCCCGGTCGTCCTCTACTACAACAAGAAGGTCTTCAAGGACGCGGGCATCCAGCCCCCGAAGACGTACGAAGACCTGCTCACGGACGTGAAGAAGATCAAGGGTGCCGGTGTCACCCCGATATCCCTCGCGGCGAACTCCAAGTGGCCGACGCTGATGTACATGGAGTACCTGCTGGACCGCGAGGGCGGCTCGGACGTGTTCGACGGCATCGCCTCGGGGAACACGGCCGGCTGGAAGGACGCCTCGGTCACCGCGGCCAACACCCGTCTGCAGGAGCTGGCCAAGGCCGGTGCCTTCGGTGACAACGCCTCCTCCGTCAGCTACGACCAGGGTGCCTCCACGGCCCTGCTCTACACCGGCAAGGCCGGCATGGAGCTGATGGGCACCTGGGAGTACGCGAACCTGGTCAAGGCCGCGCCGGACTTCGCGAAGAACGACCTCGGCTATGTCGCCTTCCCGACCCTGTCCGGCGGCAAGGGCGATGCGAAGGACATCGTCGGCAACCCGTCGAACTTCCTGTCGCTGAACTCGAAGAGCAAGAACAAGTCAGCGGCGCTCACCTACTTCAAGAACTACGTCCTGAACGACTCCCAGGTCGACGCCTACCTGGCGGCCGGCAGCGTGCCCCCGGTCAACAAGCTGGACTCCAAGCTGGCGGCGGTGAAGTCGGCAGACGACAAGAAGTGGCTCAGCTTCGTCTACGACCTGGTGCAGAACTCGCCGAACTTCCAGCTCTCCTGGGACCAGGCACTCTCCTCCGACCAGGCCGACCCGCTGCTGACCAACGTGGACAAGTCGTTCCTGCGGCAGATCACGCCCGAGCAGTTCGGCACGAACATGAGCAAGGTGGCGCAGTAGTGGCCACCGTGGTTCGTACGTCGCGGCCGGTCGCGTCCCACAGGGCGCGGCCGGGCACGGCCCGTGATGGGCGCCGCCGCCGTTACAGCGGTCTGCTGATGGCCGCGCCCGCCCTGCTCCTGTTCGGCCTGTTCGGCCTGGTCCCGCTGGTCGGTGTGCTGGTGCTCGGCCTCTCCCGCTGGGACGGCCTCGGCTCGATCGGATGGGCCGGACTCACCAACTGGACCGGCGTCCTGACCGACGGCGCCACCTGGCAGGCGCTCTGGCTCACCGTCAAGGTGATGGTGGTCAGCTGGCTGGTCCAGACACCGCTGGCCCTGGCGCTCGGCGTCTTCCAGGCCCCCCGGGGCCGGCTGCGGGCGTTCTTCGCCGTGCTGTGGTTCCTGCCGCTGCTGCTGTCCGCCGTGGCAATCGGTCTGACCTGGCAGGCCCTGCTCGACCCGTCCTTCGGCATCGGCGCCGCCCCCGGGCTGCACTGGCTGGCCAAACCCTTGCTCGGCTCGCCCGACCTCGCCCTCTACACGGTGATCTTCGTGATCGCCTGGCAGTTCGTGCCGTTCCACGCGCTGCTCTACCAGGCCGGCGTGCGGCAGATCCCGGTGTCGCTCTACGAGGCCGCCGCCATCGACGGCGCCGGCCCCGTCACCCGACTCCTGCGGATCACCCTGCCGCAGCTGAAGTACACGTTCGTCACGTCGAGCACGCTCATGCTGGTGGGCTCGCTGACCTACTTCGACCTGATCTACGTCCTGTCCGGCGGCACCGGCGGTCCGGGCACCGCGACCCGGGTGCTGCCGCTGGCCATGTACATCACGGGCTTCCAGGTCCACGACATGGGCCGGGCCAGCGCGCTGGCGACGCTTCTGGTGGTCTTCGGCCTCGGGCTGTCGCTGCTGACCACCCGCCTGTCCGGCTTCACCCGGATGGACAGCCAGCAGGAGGGCATGTGAGCACCGTCGTCGCGACCCTGCGCCGTACCGCCACCGGCGGCGCCACCCTGCTGTGGACCGCGCTGGTCGTCGTACCCCTGTACTGGGTGGTCGTGACCAGCCTCCGCGGCCAGGCCGACTTCACCACGGGCAACCCCCTGGCGTTGCCCGGCCATCCGACCCTGGGCAACTACAAGACCGTCCTCGACGGCGATTTCACCACCTACCTGCTCAACAGCGTGATCGTCACCGCCGCCACGGTGGCGATCGTCATGGTCGTCGCCCTGATGGCCGCCTTCTCCATCGTCCGCTACACCAACCCCTGGTCCCGGCTCTCCTTCCGGCTCTACCTCCTGGGCCTGGCGATCCCGCTCCAGGCGGTGATCATCCCGGTGTACCTGCTGATCATCCGCATGCACATGTACGACAGCCTGCTCGCCATCGTGCTGCCCTCGGCGGCGTTCGCCCTGCCGGTCACCGTGATGATCCTGGTCAGCTTCCTGCGGGACGTGCCGCGGTCGCTGTTCGAGGCGATGGTCGTGGACGGCGCCGGCGACTGGCGGATGCTGTTCTCGCTCGCCGCCCCGCTGGCCCGGCCCGCGCTGGTGACGGTCGCGGTCTACGACGGCCTCCAGGTCTGGAACGGCTTCCTCTTCCCCCTCATCCTCACCCAGAGCGGCGACAAGGCCGTCCTGCCGCTCGCCCTGACCCTCTACAAGGGGCAGTTCGGCATCAACGTGCCCGCGACCATGGCGGCGGTCGTCCTCTCCACCCTTCCCATGCTGGTCGTGTTCGTCCTCGCCAGGCGTCAGCTGGTCGCCGGACTGACCGCCGGATTCTCCAAGTAGCCAACGCCCAGAGGGAGTCGGCCGGGGCGACGGCGCCGCCGGCCGCCCTCGGCATGCCCACATGACAACCCCCACAAGGAGTCGTGCATGACGACCACCACGCCGGACCACCACGCCGATCTCTCCCCGGCGGGAGACGACCGTCCCTGGGCCGACCCCGCCCGCCCGGTCGGCGAACGCGTCGAGGCGCTGCTGGCGAGGCTCACCCTGGAGGAGAAGATCGCCCAACTCGGCAGCACCTGGGAGGACGTCGAACCGGCCGGTCCCGAAGTCGCCCCCGGGACAAGTCTGTTCGGGCGCGTCGGTGACCTCGACGAGACCGCCCGGCACGGCCTCGGCCAGCTCACCCGCCCCTACGGCACCGTCCCCCGCCCCGCCCTGGAACACGCCCGCCTGCTGGCCGCACGCCAGCGCCAGATCATGACGCAGAGCCGCTTCGGCATCCCGGCGATGGCCCACGACGAGTGCCTCACCGGCTTCACCGCCTACGGCGCCACCATCTACCCCACCTCCCTGGCCATGGCCGCCACCTTCGACCCCGCCCTGATCCACCGGGTCGGCGCGGCCATCGGCGCCGACATGGCCGCCGCCGGTGTCCACCAGGGCCTCGCCCCGGTCGTCGACGTCATCCGCGACTACCGCTGGGGGCGCTGCGAGGAGACGTACGGCGAAGACCCGTACCTGGTCGGCGAGATGGGCGAGGCGTACGTCCTCGGCCTGCAGGGCGCCGGGGTGTACGCCACCCTGAAGCACTTCGCCGGCTACTCCTCCTCCATGGGCGGCCGCAACCACGCCCCGGTCGGGATCGGCCCCCGCGAACTCACCGATGTCATCCTGCCGCCCTTCGAGCGGATCGTCGCCGCCGGAGTGGGCTCGGTGATGAACTCGTACGCCGAGATCGACGGCGAGGCCCCCGCCGCGAGCCGTCGGCTGCTGACCGGTGTGCTGCGCGACCAGTGGGGTTTCCAGGGCACCGTCGTCTCCGACTACTGGTCGCTGCCGTTCCTGGTGAACGCGCACCGGGTGGCCGCCGACCTGCCGGGCGCCGGGGCGCTGGCACTCCACGCCGGCCTGGACGTCGAACTGCCCGACCAGCGCGGCTTCGGCGCGTCGCTGGCCGATGCCGTACGAAGGGGGGAGGCCGACGAGGCCGACGTCGACCGGGCCGTGCGGCGGGTGCTGCGGCAGAAGGCCGCCCTCGGGCTCCTCGACGCCGACTGGGACCCGGAGCCGCCCGCCCTGCGCGAGGAAACCCCTGCTCTGGACCTGGACAAGCCGGAGAACCGTCGACTCGCGCATGCCGTGGCCCAGTCCGGTGCCGTGCTGCTGCACAACGACGGGGGACTGCCGCTGCCCTCCGCCGGCCGGATCGCGCTGGTCGGCCCGTGCGCCGACGACGTCCGCACGATGTTCGGCTGCTACAGCTTCCCCAACCACGTCCTCTCCGACCGCGACGACCTCGGCAACGGTGTGGCGGCGGTGTCGCTGCGGTCCGCGCTGGCCGATGAACTTCCGGGCGTGGAATGGCTGTTCGCGCCGGGGTGCCCGATACGGGACGAGGACCGGGACGGCATTCCGGCGGCGGTGGAGGCGAGTCGCGCGGCCGACCTCACCGTCCTGGCCGTCGGCGACAAACCCGGGATGTTCGGCATCGGCACCTCGGGAGAGGGCTGCGACGTCGAGGACCTGCGGCTGCCGGGTGTGCAGGAGGAGCTGGTCGAGGCGGTGCTCGCGACGGGCAGGCCGGTCGTCCTCGTCGTCGTCAGCGGGCGCCCGTACGCCGTGGGGCGTTTCACGGCCGGTACGGCGGCCATGGTGCAGGTCTTCCTGCCGGGCGAGGAAGGGGGCCGGGCGGTCGCCGAACTCCTCTCCGGCCGCGCGAACTTCAGCGGCAGGCTGCCGGTGCAGATCCCCAACTCGCCCGCCGGACAGCCGTACACCTATCTGCATCCGCCGCTGGGAGACCGGCAGAGCTGGCTGTCCAACCTGGACCCGAGCCCGGCGTTCCCCTTCGGGCACGGCCTGTCGTACACGTCGTTCGAGATCGACGGGCTGGCGGTCGATCGTGAACAGGTGCCCACGGACGGTGAGTTCACGGTCTCGGTGAAGGTACGGAACACCGGAGCCGTCCCCGGCGCCGAGACCGTCCAGCTGTACTTCACCGACCCCCTCGCCCAGGTCACCCGGCCGGTCCGGGCGCTGCTGGCCTTCGCCAAGGTGCCGCTGGAGCCGGGGGAGGAGGCGACCGTCCGCTTCGACGTCCACACCGACCGCCTCGCCTTCACCGGCCTGGACGGCCGACGCGTCGTCGAGCCCGGCGAGATCCTGCTCCGTGCCGGGTCCTCCAGCGGGAACACCCCGAACGAGATCGGCGTTCGGCTCGTCGGCGAGCAGCGGGACGCGAGCGTCGTACGGCAGCACGGGGTGCCGGCGGTGGTCGAGCGAAAGCGGGACTGAGGAAGGGCGCACACGGCGCGGGCGGGCGGTCTCTGCACGGGACCGCCCGCCTTCTCATGCGCGGGGCGGGGCGGACGTGGAGGCCCGGAGGACCAGCTCCGTGGCCAGTTCGATGCGTGGGGAGGCGGGCGGGCGGCCCTCCGCCACCGACAGCAGCACGCGGGTGGCCTCGCGCCCCAGTTCCTCGAACGGCTGGCGCACCGCGCTCAGCGGCGGGGACGCCATGGCCGCCACCAGGGTGTCGTCGAAGGACATCACCGCCAGGTCGTCCGGCACCCGGAGGCCCAGCTGCCGGGCCGCCTCCAGCACACCGAGTGCCTGGGCGTCACTGGCGGCGAAGACGGCCGTGGGCGGCCGCTCACCGCGCAGGATCCTGAGGCCGGCCGCGAGCGCCTCGTCGTAGTCGAAGTCGGTCGAACCCACGATCGCCGGGTCGTAGCCGATGCCGGCCTCCTCCAGCGCCGCCCGGTAGCCGTGCAGCCGCGCCGCGCCGGCCAGCGAGTGCGAGCGCCCCGCGACCATGGCGATCCTGGTGTGGCCGAGGCCGAGGAGGTGCTGGACCGCCTCCCTGGCTCCGCTCCAGTTGGTGACCCCGATGCTCGGGATGTCGGCCGACGGCGCGCTCAGCGGGTCCACCAGGACCACCGGGAGCCGCTGCTCGACGATCCGCCGCTGGTCGTCCTCGGCCAGCATCGAGATCACGATGATCAGCCCGGCCGCGCCGAGCGCCACGCACTCCTCCAGCCACTGGCCGATGGACCGCCGGCTCGTGGTCCCGGTCACCACGTCGACGTCGAGCTCACCGGCCGCGTCCACGATTCCGCGGACGACCTCCAGGGTGTAGGGGCCCGACAGGTCCCGGAAGACGGCGATGATCTGCCGGGACGCGGCGGACTCCCGGTCCCAGGAGCGCACGTACCCGTACTGCTCCAGCAGTTCCTCGACCCGGGACCGGGTCTTCGCGCCCACGTCACGGCGCCGGTGCACCACCTTGGACACGGTGCTGAGCGACACGCCCGCCTCCTGGGCGATGCTCGTCAGCAGGCCGTACTGCGCGTCCAGCTGCCCCTTGCCCTGAACGGTCACTGTCCTCGTTCTCCCGTCGGCGACCTGGCGCCATGCAACAGCAGCGGGCGCCGGCGGACAAGACTCCGGCGCCCGCTCGCTCGTGCGGCTACTGGACTCTGCTCCACTGCTGGGTGGCGTTGCCGAGGCCCGTCCACAGCTCGACCTTCGTACCGTTGGCGGTCCCCCAGCCGGTCACGTCGACGACCAGGCCGTTGGAGCGGTTGACGATCGTGCCGTCCACCCGGAACGCCCACTGCTGGCTGGTCTTGCCGTTGCAGGCCCACAGGATCAGCTTGGTGCCCGCGGTGGTGCCGTCGCCGTTCGCGGCCAGGCACTTGCCGGAGATCCGCAGCTCGCCCGCTGTGGTCTGGGTGATGGTCTGGTTGGCGTTGCCCGAGCAGTCGTAGATCTGCACCTGGACGCCGGTCTGGCCGTTCGGGACGTCGAGGCAGCGGCCCGAGTAGCTGCCCTTCAGGGTGAACGTCGAGTCCGTGGGGAGCGGGTCCTGGACCAGCTGCCAGTCCTGCGAGCCGTCGTCGGTCGAGGTGGCCAGCGTGACGGAGCCGCCCGCGGTCGCGCCCGTCATGTAGAGGCCGGTGTTCTTGACCGAGCGGAGTTTGTAGTACCCGCTGGTGGAGGAGGCGACCAGCGTCCACTGCTTGTCCGTGGCGCCGTCGTCGACCCACTGGGCCAGCTTCTGCCCGGCCGTCGCGCTGCCGGTCCAGACGGCGACCGCGCGGCCGCCGGCCTTGTTCAGGAGGGTGATGTCGGAGCCCTTGGCCTGGGTGTGCCAGCGCTGGGTGGTGTCCGAGGCGGACACCGTGCTCGTGACCAGGTCGGGGGTGTTGCCGGTGAGGTTGGCGTCCTGCGTCCTGCCGGACGCGGGGGCGAGGGCCTGGCCGGTCAGCCGGTTGACGAGGGTGTAGTAGGCGCCGTCGGACCGGCCGAGGTCGACCTCGGCGTACTTCACCGGTCCGACGCTGGTGCCGCTCCAGGACGCCTGGAGGATCAGCACGCGTCCGGTCCCGTCGACGTACTGGAGGTCGCGGCTGTACCCGGCGGCGATCGGCGTCTGGTACTGCTTCCAGGTGCCGGTGCTCGTGCCCGACTCGTTCACCCACACGCTCCCGCTGCCGGCCGCGTTGTAGACGATCCGCCCGTCGGGCATCGGAAGGAGGACCGGACTGCCGCCGGTGGCGAGGGTGCTGCCGCCCGACGGCACGGGCAGCGAGGTGATCGCGGCGTCCGTGCCCGAGAAGAACTTCGTCGGGTCGTCGGCGATCCGGTACCGGACGTTCGTGCCGCCGCCCCAGTACTCGTACGTCATGATCCACTTGCCGTCGGTGGTCGGCGCGACCGTGGTCATGCCGGGGCGTCCGCCGCCGATCTCCGTCTTGCCGCCGCCCATGTCCACCGTCGAGCCGGGGACGTCGACGACGGGGCTGCTCCAGGCGGAGGTGCTGGTGCCGACCCAGGTCCGGTGCATGAGGACCTGCCCGCCGGAGTCAGTCGCCGTGGCGTTGTCGGGGTCGAGGGTCGGGGCGCCGGTGCCGGTGTCGTAGCCGGTGTAGTCGTCCTCGTCGGAGTAGTAGGCGATCAACTGCCCGTTGTGGGCGAGCAGATGAGGCTCCCAGACCGGGTCGACCTGCTTGTACGTGTTGGCGGTCGAGGTGCGGCCGACGCTGCCCGCGCTGCCGCCCTGCCAGCCGCCGGCGGCGATGATGTTCCGGAAGCTCCAGGTCGCCCCGTCGTCGGTGCTGGAGTACAGGGCCAGCGCCACGTCCTTGCGGTCGCCGTCGCTGGTCGGCGTCCAGGAGGAGTTCGCGGCCTTCTGCTCCTGGTAGTAGGAGTCGTCCCCCGAGACGATGCTCGCGAGCAGCAGCGTGCCGGCGCTCAGACTGCCCACGCTCTGCGGGAGGACGTAGAGGTACGGGTTCGTCCAGTTGCTCGTGTACTTCGCGTACGCGGAGTCGGAGGACAGGTAGGCGGGGGCCTTGACGTCGGCCAGCTTCGCCCACGTGGTGCCGTCGTCGTCGCTCTTGTAGACGGGCAGGGTCTGCCCCACCGGAGCGGTCTCGCTGTCCTCGAACGTCGCCACGATCCGGCCGTCGGGCAATTGTGCCGACTTCGGGTAGAGCACGCAGGGACTCTTGTTGCAGGCAGCGGAATTCGTCGCAGAATAGAGGTTCGCGGCGCTCGGCTGATATGCCGACGCACCCGTCGCGGCCATGACGGTGAATGCCATACCTATGCCTGCGGCTGCTGCTGCCCCGAGCACCTTTCGCATCAAAGTACGTCTCAACTCGGTTCCTTTGTGCGGTTCCTCTGGCGGGAACGGGCGGAACGGAAATGTGAGGACAGTATTGGGACACGGCAGCGGTGTGTCACGGGCAGGTTTCCGAAAGTGTTTCGCGGGCGAGCGGCGACCGGGACTTGACGCGGCGGCTGCGTGGGCGGCCGTCCGGGCCCTCGGCGCCCTCGCCCGGACTTGAGCGGAACACCGAGCGGAATTCCCGTACGAATAGGGATTCGGGAGTCCGACTCCGCGGCCGGCACGCGTCGCCGGCACCTGCTCGGCCTCGTCGTTGATCTCGCCTTCGAGGGCGGCCTGTTGCGGCAGCCCGCCCTCGAAGGCCGGTTGCAGGACCTTGGCCCGTGCCCGGCTCGCCGACTCGTCGATCAGCCGGTGGTCTCGGTCTGCTGGGCCGGGGCGGGTGGCTGGGCGGTCGCGGGGTGGGGCAGGGGGATCCGCTGGGCGAGCTTGTCGCCCTCGACGTCCAGGTCGGGAAGCAGGCGGTCCAGCCGGGCGGGGATCCACCAGGCTCTGTCCCCCGCGAGTGCCATGGTGGCCGGGACGAGGGTCATCCGGATGACGAAGGCGTCGATGAGGATGCCCGTGGCCAGGGCGAAGCCGGCCTGTTTGATCATGGGCTGGGCGTTGAAGACGAAGCCGGCGAAGACGGAGACCATGATGGTGGCCGCCGCCAGGACGACCGAGCTCGCGCGGGCGAAACCGGTGACGGTGGCGTCGAGGGCGTCGGCGCCGTGGACGTGTGCCTCGCGCATGGAGGTCACCAGGAACATCTGGTAGTCCATCGCGAGTCCGTAGAGGACGCCGGTGATGATGACGGGCAGCAGGCTCACGACCGGTGCGGTGGCGTCGAGTCCGATGAGGTTCTGCAGCCAGCCCCACTGGAAGACGGCCGTGGTCAGGCCGAAGGTGGCGCCGATCGTCAGCAGGAAGCCGACGGTGGCCGTCACGGGGACCATGAGGGAGCGGAAGACCAGGAGCAGGATGAGCAGGGAGAGCCCGAGGACGGTCGCCACGTAGAGGGGCAGGACGTCGGCGAGCCGGTCGGAGACGTCGATCGCGAGCGCGGTGAAGCCGGTGATGCCCACCGTGACACCGTGGGCCGTGCCCGTCCGTGCGCTCTTGGCCCGTACGGCGGTGACGAGGTCCTTGGTGGCGTCGTCGTTGGGACCGCCGGCGGGGACCAGGCTGAGGACGGCGGTGGTACCGGTCCTGTTCATCCCGGCCAGGGAGACCGAGGTCGCGCCCTTCACACCGCGCAGGTCGGAGGCGACCGCCGCGAGCGTCCCGGGAGTGAGGGACCGTCCCTTCGCGCTGGAGTTCACGGCGATCAGGAGCGGGCCGTTGTAGCCGGGGCCGTACGCCTTGCTGGTCAGCTCGTAGCTGCGGCGCTGTCCGGTGTCGGGGTTGTAGCTGGCGCCGGAGGGCAGGCCCAGTTTCATGCCGGCGGCGGGCACGGCCAGGACCGCGGGGATCAGGATCGCGGCCGCGAGAGCGGCGTACTTGTGGCGGACCAGGCGGGCTCCCCAGCGGATGGCCCGTCCGCCGTCGGTGGCGGATACGCGCCGCTGCGTCTTGTGGCGGATCCGGGCGGGGCAGATCCGCTCCTTGACCAGACCCAGCAGTGCCGGCAGCAGGGTCAGGGCGAGCAGCACGGCGATCGCGACCGTGGCGGCCGCGACGACGGCCATGGTGCTGAGCAGGGTGATGCCGACGACCAGGAGTCCGGCGAGGGCGATGACGACGGTGGTGCCGGCGAAGAACACGGCGCTCCCGGCGGTCCCGACGGCACGGCCGGTCGCCTCGTGCGCGTCCAGACCGTCGTCCAGGATCAGCCGTCGCTCACGGTTGACGATGAACAGGGCGTAGTCGATACCCACGGCCAGGCCCAGCATCAGGGCCAGCACCGCGGCGAGCGAGTGGATCTCGAACACGGTGGAGAGGGTGAACGCGCCGCCCACTCCCACGGTGACGCCGACCAGCGCGATGACCAGGGGCAGACCCGCTGCGACGACCGACCCCAGGGTGACCAGCAGGACGAGGGCCGCGA
The DNA here is from genome assembly GCF_042721035.1 of Streptomyces sp. NPDC058464. Lineage (NCBI taxonomy): Bacteria > Bacillati > Actinomycetota > Actinomycetes > Kitasatosporales > Streptomycetaceae > Streptomyces > Streptomyces sp. NPDC058464. Next base: position 54,839 of record NZ_JBHXMA010000032.1, on the reverse strand, counting down.
CGGTGACGCCGACGATCTCCCCGACGCCGACGATCTCGGGGATCTCCAGCATCGACGCCGACGGCAGCACCTCCAGGCCGCCGCGTGCGGCCTGCCGCTCGGCGGTCTCGATGGTGCTGTCGATCGTGCCGGAGGGAAGCTCGTAGGTCTGCTGGTCGAACTGGAACTGCAGCAGCGCCGTCGAGCCGTCGGCGGAGACGATCACGCCCGGCACCGGTCGGCCCTCCGACCGCAAGGGGACAGGTGTCCTGCTGGAGGACGGCGTTCCGGAGGCCTGGGCCACCGCGGTCTGGGCCCGCACCAGCAGGCTGTTCCGGCCCTTGGCGGCTTCCGCGGCCAGGGCCTTCCTGGCGTCGATGACGTGGTCGTGGCGGTAGACGGCGTTCACCGCCGCCAGCAGGGCGGACCGGACCCCCGCGTCCTCGATCCGGGCGCCGGCCGGGGCCTTGAAGAGCAGCATGCCCTGGCCGCCGGACGCCTCCGGCAGGGAGGTGGCCAGGTCGTCGATGACCTGCTGGGACGGGGTGCCGTCGATGCGCACCTCGTTGCTGAGCTTGACCGGGTTGGTCACGAGCAGGGCTATGACCGCCGTCAGCACGGCCAGCCAGCCGCCGATGACGTACCACGGTTTGCCGTAGGCGAACCTTCCCAGCCGGTACAGCAGAACGGACACAGCTCTCCCCTTCGTCCGGCGGTCCGGCGGTCCGGACCACGTCGCGAAGTGAGAGGGTACTACCAAAGCGATAGTCGACTATCAATGCGATAGGATGCTATCGCCGCCGGAGGGGCGGCCTTCATCGCAGGACAGGGAAGAGTCACGCATGGCAAGCACCAACGAACGCGCTCCCCGGCGGCGGGTCGACGCCCGCTCCAGCGTGGAGCGCATCACCGCCGCCGGACGCACGGTGCTGGGCAGGGGGGACGGCTCGCTGGAGCAGATCGCGGCCGAGGCCGGCGTGGGCATCGCCACGCTCTACCGGCATTTCCCGAACCGCGAAGCCGTCGTGCGGGCCGTCCTGGACGACATCCTCGAAACCGACCTGCTTCCGCTGATCGACGGCGCCGCCGACGCCCCCGACACGCGCCGGGCGCTCCAGGACATCGCCACGCGTCTGCTCGACCTGATCACCGAGGAGCGGGGCCTGGTCACCTTCGCCAGCAACTTCGCCGACGTGGCGGTGGACGTCCTCCAGCACTTCAGCGCCTCGCTCCACCCGCTCCTGGTGCGCGGGCAGCAGGCCGGCGAGATCCGCCCCGACCTCACCGCCGAGGACATCCCGCACTTCCTCGTCATGGCCGTCGCCGGCCTGGCCCTCCCCGGAACCGCGCCCTCGTTGCGAGCCCGCTTCGTCGCCCTGCTCTTCGACGCGCTCGACCCCGCCGGCGCGACCCCCCTGCCCCCGCTGCTCACCGGCGAGGAGGACCTGCGCACCGCCGTCGGCAACGTCACGCGTACCTGAGCTCCCCGGGTCGCGACGTCCTCGGGGGTCAGCGGGGTTCGAGACGCAGCGTGGAGGCGCGGGCCCGGTCGGTCAGGACGTGTCCGACGATGCCGGTGTAACGGCCGTACTTCTCCCGGTAGGCCGCGTCCACATCGGCGTACTCGCCGGGCTCGGCGTCGTGGAGGGCGACGTCGGACCGGACGCCTCCGGCCTCGACGCGTCCCCGGTGCCGGGAGCGTGTGCCGCGGTACCAGGGGCCGTCGACGCCCTTGACCGAGCGGACGTAGAGCCGGTCGCCCGCGCGGACGACCCACATGGTCACGGGGGTGCGGAGGGTGCCGTCGACGCGTTCGGACGCCAGGTCCAGTTCTTCCGCCGCGCCGATCCTTCTCAGGTCGGCGTCGTTCCAGGTGGTCATGGTCCTCACCTTTCGTGGACGGGGGACGATCGTCTTCTGGGGGAGTGCGTCACGCCGTCGGACCGGCGAAGGTCGCGCCGTCGACGACGAACCGGTAGCGCACGTCGGAGGCGAGGATCCGCTCGTAGGCGGTGTTGATGTCCTGCGCGGCGATCAGCTCGATGTCGGCGCTCACGCCGTGCTCGGCCGCGAAGTCGAGCATCTCCTGCGTCTCGGCGATGCCGCCGAACAGCGACCCCGCGTAGGAGCGGCCGTTCTGGCACACGGTGAGGACGTCCATCGGCATCGGCTCCGTCGTCACCCCGGCATTCACCATGGTGCCGTGCAGCCGCAGCATCCCGAGATGGTCGGAGAGGGACACGGGCGCGCTGACGGTGTTCAGGACGATGTCGAAGGTGTTGGCCAGTCCGGTGAACGCCGAGCCGTCACCGGTCACGGCGTAGTCGTCGGCGCCGAGGGCCAGGGCGGCCTCGCGCTTGCCGCCGGACCGGGACAGCACGGTCACGTCGGCGCCCATGGCCTTGGCCATCTTCACGCCGAGGTGGCCCAGGCCGCCGAGTCCGACGACCGCGACCCGGGTGCCGGGCCGGGCGCCGAACCGCTTGAGCGGGGCGTAGACGGTGATGCCGGCGCACAGCAGGGGAGCGGCGGCCGCCGGGTCGAGGGATTCCGGCACGCGGACGACGAAGTCCTCGGGGGCGACGATCGCCTCGGAGTAGCCGCCCTGGGTGTGGGCGCCCGGTTCGACCGGGTCGGGGCTGCCGAAGACCAGGGTGTGGCCCTTGAGGCAGTACTGCTCCTGGCCTGCCCTGCAGTTCTCGCACGCGCGGCAGGAGTTGACCATGCAGCCGATGCCGACCAGGTCGCCGGTCCGGTGGCGGGTGACCTGGGAGCCGACCTCGGTCACCCGGCCGACGATCTCGTGGCCGGGGACGAGCGGGCTGACCGGCAGCGGGCCGAACGCGCCGCCGACGAAGTTGATGTCGGAGTGGCAGACACCGCAGTAGAGGATGTCGAGCCGGACATCGTGCGGGCCGACGTCCCGGCGCTCGATGCTCAGGGCGGTGAGCGGCTTGCCCGCTTCGTGGGCGCCGAACGCGTTGACGGTGGTGGGCATGGTGGTTCCTTTGCGCAGGTACGAGGTGACGTCAGGCTTCTACGAGGCGGTGTCAGGCTTCGGGGATGGTGCGGCCGTAGGTCGCGAGGGTGACGTTCTCCGGCTCGGGGCCGCCGCGGCGGCCGGTCTCCAGGGCGTCGAGGGCCTTCAGCTCGTCCGCGGTCAGCTCGAAGCCGAAGACGTCGATGTTCTCGGCGATGCGGTGCCGCCGGGTCGACTTGGGGATCACGGAGCGGCCGTGCTGCAGGCCCCAGCGGAGCAGCACCTGGGCGGGGCTCTTGCCGTGCGCCTCGGCGATGCCGGTGACGACGGGGTCGGCCAGGACACTCCTGCGGTTCTCGCCGTAGCCCGGGTAGAAGGTGATGCCGCCGATGGGGGACCACGCCTGGTTGAGGATGCCGTGCTCGTCGTCGAAGTCGAGGACGGCGCGCTGCTGGAAGTAGGGGTGGATCTCCAGCTGGTTGACGGCGGGGACGACGGTGGTGGCGTCGAGCAGCGCGGTCAGGTGGTCGACCATGAAGTTGCTGACGCCGATGGCCCGGACCTGGCCGTCCGCGAGGAGCTTCTCCAGGGCGCGGTAGGCGGCGAGGGTCTTGTCGAAGTCGGACGGGAGGGCCTGGTGCAGGATGAGCAGGTCGATGCGGTCGACGCCCAGCTTGGCGGCGCTCTTGTCGAAGCCGTGCAGGGTCTCGTCGTACCCGTAGTCGCTGATCCAGATCTTCGTCTCGACGAAGATCTCCTCGCGGGGTACGGCGGACTCGCGGACGGCCCGGCCGACCTCGCGTTCGTTGCCGTACGCGGCGGCGGTGTCGATGTGCCGGTAGCCGAGGTCGAGCGCGGCCGTGACGGCGGCCCGGGTCTCGTCCGGCGGGGCCTGGAAGACGCCGAGTCCGAGGGCCGGCATCTCGACGCCGTTGTTCAGGGTGAGGGTCTGCATCACAGGGACCTTTCGGTGCGGGTGGCCCGGGAGGGCACGACGAGGGGGGTCACGACGGCCGGCCGGGACCTCGGCCTTCTCCAGGGAACCGCGCCCCGGGCCGTAGGTGGGAGTCACTGCTCTTCCAGGTAATGGCAGTACCTCGCAGGCCTTCGCCGACGGATCTACGGTGAGGAGAACGGCGCTGTCGTCAGGAGACCGGCACCGGATTCACGACGACGATCAGAAGGAGCCACCGCATGTCCGCCCTCGCTGCCACCGCAGAAGCTCCGGGGCCCGAGCATGGCTGACACCGACAGGAAGACCCTGGCTGCCGAGGTCCGTGAGTTCCTGAGCACCCGGCGGGCCCGGATCACCCCGGAGCAGGCCGGGCTGCCGGTCTACGGCGGGAACCGCCGGGTCGCCGGCCTCCGCCGTGAGGAGGTCGCCCTGCTGGCGGGCATGAGCGTGGACTACTACATCCGGCTCGAGCGCGGGAATCTCACCGGCGCCTCGGACTCGGTGCTCGACGCCCTCGCGCAGGCGCTCCAGCTGGACGAGGCCGAACGCACCCACCTCTACGACCTCGCCCGCACGGCGACGCCGTCGGGCAGGCGGCCCACGGTGACCGCGTCCCGGGTGCGGCCCACGATCCTGCGGCTGCTCGACTCGATGACCGACGTGCCGGCGTACGTGCGCAACGCGCGCTTCGACATCCTGGCCGCCAACACGCTGGGACGGGCGCTGTACGCACCCGTCTTCGACTCGCCGCTGTTCGCCCGGCGCGGTCCGGTCAACACCGCGCGCTTCATGTTCCTCGACCCGGCCAGCCAGGAGTTCTGGACGGACTGGGACAAGGGCGCCAACGACGCGGTCGCCTTCCTGCGCACCGAGACGGGTCGGGCACCCCACGACAAGCTGCTCACCGATCTGATCGGAGAGCTCACGACCAAGAGTGACGACTTCGCCCGCCGGTGGGCCCGCCATGACGTGAAGTTCCACCGCTCCGGCGTCAAGCACCTTCACCATCCGCTGGTCGGCGATCTCGCACTGCCCTACGAGGCGATGGACCTGCCGGCCGATCCGGGCCTGCGCCTCAACTTCTACAGCCCGGAACCGGACTCCCGGGAGCGGGAGGCCCTGGGCCTGCTCGCCAGCTGGGCGAGTTCCGGCACCGCCGTTTCCACCGTGAACGACTGACCACCACGCGATCCACACCACACGATCCACCGCACGCGATCCACACCACGCGATCTACACCACGCGATCGAGGAGAACCGTTTCATGCAGTACCGACCGCTCGGGCGCACCGGCGTCCAGGTCAGCCCGCTCTGCCTGGGCGCGATGATGTTCGGCCCCTGGGGCAACGAGGACGAGGCCGACTCGATCCGGATCATCCACCGCGCCCTCGACGCGGGCATCAACTTCGTCGACACCGCCGACGTGTACTCCGCCGGTGTCTCGGAGGAGATCGTCGGCAAGGCGCTCAAGGACCGCCGCGAGGACGTGTTCCTGGCGACCAAGTTCTTCATGCCGATGGACCCGGACGACCCCAACCAGCGGGGCGGCTCACGGCGTTGGATCATCCGTGAGGTCGAGAACTCCCTGCGGCGGCTCGGCACCGACCACATCGACCTCTACCAGGTCCACCGCCCCAGCCCCGACACCGACGTCTCGGAGACCCTCGGCGCCCTCTCCGACCTCGTCCGCCAGGGCAAGGTCCGTTACCTCGGCTCCTCGTCCTACTCCGGCTCCCAGATCGTCGAGGCCCAGTGGGTCTCGCGCGAGCGGAACCTGGAGCGGTTCGTGACCGAGCAGCCGCCGTACTCGATGCTCGTCCGCGGCATCGAGGAGGACGTGCTTCCCACCGCGCGCCGCCACGGCATGGGCACCCTCACGTACAGTCCGCTCTCCGGGGGCTGGCTCTCCGGCCGCTACCGCAAGCACGCCACCGAGGGGCCCGCCTCCGCGGCCCGTCCCCAGGCACGCTTCGACATGAGCACCCCCGCCAACCGGCGCAAGCTCGACGCCGTCGAACAACTCGCCGTCCTGGCGGAGAAGGCCGGTCTCACGCTCATCGAGCTCGCCGTCGCCTTCGTCGTCAACCACCCCGGCGTCACCTCGGCGATCATCGGGCCCCGCACCATGGAACAGCTGGAGGCGTTCCTGCCCGCCGCCGAGGTCACGCTGTCGGCCGACGTGCTCGACGCCATCGACGAGATCGTCGCACCCGGCGTCACCGTCAACCCGGTCGACAACAGCTACGGCGACTTCGAGCTGCGCGCCGACCAGCGGCGGCGGTGACGCACAACGCCCGGGGGTTCACGCGACCCTGCCCAGTGATGCCCGCGCCACGGCTGTTCCGGCCCGGAGCGCGGTGACCGGGTCGGGCGCCATGTCGAGCTCGATGAGGACCGTGTCGGCTCCGGGGGTTCGGGACATGGCTGCCGCCCAGCCGGGCCAGTCCACGATGCCCTGGCCCAGTTCCGTCATGTACGGCTGCTGCCGGGCGTACACGGTCTCGTCGATGGTGAGGTGGGTGTCGATCGGTCCGACCGCGTCCTTCCAGTGCGCCAGGGCGATGCGCGCTGCGTGGCGGCGGGCGACGGCCACCGGGTCGCCGCCGCCGAGGGCGATGTGGCAGGAGTCGGGGCACAGCCAGACGTACTGCGGGTCGGTGAGGGCCATGAAGAGGTCGATGTCGCGCTCGTACCAGAGGGTGCTGTTGGACTCGGTGTGCAGGGCGAGTCGCACGCCGTGCCGGGCGACGGCCTCGCCGACGGCGTGGGCGACGCCGGCCATCCGGTTCATGTAGGCGGCGTCGACGAAGAGGGGCGGGCGGGTCCCGAACGTCCGGCGCATGGGCAGCCCGGCGACGAGGAGGTCGGCTCCGGCCTCGGCGACGAAGGCCGCGCGGCGCTCCGCGTCGGCCACGATCGCCGGGAGGCTGCCGGCGTCCTGCCAGTCGGGGGCGTCGCTGTCCGCGATGAAAGCGCTCACCAACGACAGTCCGCGGACGTCCAGTTCGCGCCGGAACGCCGACGCGCTGCCGAACGCCCGCAGCACCGAGCCGATGTCACCGGGTGCGAAGGTCAACTCGAGTCCGGTCACGCCGGATTCGGCCATCGCGTCCATCACCCGCTCCCAGAAGGCCACGGGGTCGGCGAGGGCCTTGTCGCGCACGGCGTCGTCGGAGTCGAGGCCCCAGAAGGCGGGGTGGTAGAAGGTGATGACGTCGGTGGCGAAGCGCGGTGTCACTCGGAGCCTCCTCGGGCGTTGTAGACGGCGACCTCGTCCGCGTCGACGGCTTCCCGGTAGGCGCGGAACACGGTCAGCGCCTCGTCGCGGAGCACGTCCCGTACGACCTTGATGCCGCGGGCCTCGAACTGCTCGGCCCAGTCCGCGCCGAGCGGGCCCTCGTCGAAGGTGGTGATCTCCTCCAGTTCCGGGCCCTGTCCCGCGACCACGAGACCGCGCACCCCGGACCACAGGGTGGCGCCGTAACACTGGACGCACGGACGCCAGTTGACGACGAGCTCGTGTGCCGGCACCCCGCGGCCGCCCAGGTCCCAGCCGCCGGTCGCCTGCTGTGCGAGCCCGAGGGCGACGACCTCGGCATGGGCGCTGGAGACACCGGAGGCGAGGACGACGTTCACGCCCACCGAGACGATCCGGCCGGTGTCCTGCTCGGCGACCAGCGCGGCGAACGGACCGCCGTTGCCCTCGCGCCAGTTGCGGTCGGCCAGCCGGTGCACGAGCCGCATCCGGTCCGCCCGGTCGGGGACGACGGCGGGCACGTCGGCCAGCTCGTCGTCGATCCACGCGGGCAGCGAGACGCGGAACTCCCTGGGAATGTCGATCATGTTCAGACCTTCTGTCGAGGGGCGGTGGTGAGCGTGGACTTACGCCGGTGCGCGGTGAGCGCGGTGACGGCACGGGCGGCCCGGACGGCGGTCACGGCGCCCGTCAGGGTGACGTTCGCGGCCATCGCCGTGGGGATCACACCGTTGCCGGCGAGGTACAGGTTGTCGTGGCCCCACACCCTGCCGTCCGGGTCGCACACGCTGGTGCCGTCGTCGGCGGGGCCGGAGCGGACGGTGCCGGTCAGATGCAGCGAGGAGCCGGGCGGCAGCAGGGCGCTCTCGGTCGCGGGGTCGAAGGGGCCGAACTCCTCGGCCAGCGAGCGGACTTCGTCCTGCGCCCGGCGGATCAGCGTCCGGTCGGCGGCGGAGTGGGCGAACTCGACACCGATCCGGGGCATCCCGGCGAGGTCCGTGTCCGACTCCGAGAACACCAGCCGGTTCTCCGGACGCGACTCGACCGGGACGTACAGCGAGATGCCGACCGAGTGGGCGAGCGGGCGGCCCGCCTCGTCCAGGTACGTGCGGTTCATGATCTGGCCGTGGAACGGCTGCGCGGCGCCGTTGTGCGGCAGCCACAGGGAGTCGGTGCTGAACTCGCCGGGGCGCGGCAGCGGCAGTGCGTCGAGGCCGATGCCGAACCGGTCGAGGTCGAGCAGTGCGCGGGCGGTGACGAAGGCGTGTTCGTTGAGGCGGCGGCCCAGCGCGTCGGGGCGGATGCCCGAGGCGAAGAGCAGTTGCGGAGTGCGCAGGGCGTCGGCGCACACCACGACGGTGTCCGCGTCCAGGTCCGACTCGAAGCCGTCGGCGACCCGGCGCAGCCGGGCGCCCGCGACCCGGCCGTGCACGACCCGGAGCCTGGTGACGAGTGTGCCGGTGACCAGGGTGAAGGCCGGGTCCGCGGCCGTCGCGAGCGGCGGGAAGACCGTCGCCGGGGCGGTGCGCGGCATGGGGCCGGCGGTCGTCGGCGTGACGGCCATGGGCATCGGCTGCGGGTGTCGGTCGGCCGGTCCGATGCCGTCGTAGCGGCGCCGCAGTACGTCGAGGACCAGCTGACCGACCCTCGTCGGACCGATCGCGGCGGGTGCGACCGCGAGGAGGCGGCGGGCGGTGTCGAGGTCCGTCGCCCAGGCGGCCGGGTCCCCGGAGTCGAACACCTCGTGCCCGTGCGGCCAGGGTGTCGCGGCTGTCCAGTGCACACCCATGCCTCCCGCGTTCCACGCGAGCGCCGCCTGGGGCATCGCCTCGGCGTCCTCCCCGAAGGCGAGCGCGTGGTACATGCCGGGCGGCAGGTCGGTGAGGTCGCCGGGGACCTCGCGCACCACCTCGGCGCCCGTGTACATGCCCTGGATGCCGGTGGCGACCTGTTCGTTGTAGCGGGCCCAAAGGAGGGGATCGTCGAGGTCGTGCAGGTGTCTGCCGGGGGTGTCGCCGATCGCGGTGCCGGCTTCGACCATCGTGATCCGCAGCGCCGGATCGGACGCGCGCAGTCGCCGGGCCACGACGGCGCCCATGATGCCGCTGCCCACGATCAGGACATGGGTGTGGGGGGTGTGGGGCACGGAAAGCTCCAAAGGATCGGTGACGCAGGGGGTCAGAGGCTCGGTACGGGAGGTCCGAACAACTGGGTGTCCATGCGGTCGAGTGCCAGCTTCACGGCGCCGACGAGGGTGGCGTCGCGGCCCAGGCCGGTGGTCCGCAGCTCGACCGCGGGGGTGCGGGCGGCGCGCAACGCCTCGCGCACCCGGGGCAGCAGCACGTCGGACGCGTCCTCCAGACCGCCGCCCAGCACGATCAGGGAGGGGGCGACCGTCCAGGACAGGGTGGTGAGGATCGCGGCGATGTGCGCCACGAACTCGTCGACCTCGGCGAGCGCGCCCGCCTCGCCCGCCCGGGCGGCCTCGACGCGGCCGAGCGCGACGGCCCGGCGCTCCGGCTCCGGCGAGGTGAGCCAGGCGACCGGCCGGTCCTCGACCGAGTCCGTCCGCATCGGCACCGCCTCGATGATCTCGCCCGCCGCTCCGTCGAGCCCCCGGTGCACCGCTCCCCGGATCAGGATGCCGAGGCCGGCCCGGTTGCCGAGCATCGCCCAGACGACGTTGTCGTGGTCACCGGCCACGCCGCGCCAACGCTCCCCCAGGGCACCGAGGTTGGTGTCGTTGTCCGCGAACCAGGGCACCCGGATCCGGCGGGTGAGTTCCGCGGGCAGATCCACGCCCTCCCACCGGGTCGTGTGCACGAGCCGCCGTACCACGCCGTCGTCGTCGATCGCGCCACCGCTCGCGAGCGCACCGGCCCGCAGCCGCTCGACCGACCCGCCCGCGTCCGCCAGCGCTTCCCGCACCAGCGTCGCCACGTCGTCGAGCGAGGTCCGCGGGTCCGGGTAGGAGCGCAGCGGGCGGTGCGCCCGGCCGACGATGCGGCCGCGCACGTCCGCGACGACCGCGGACACGGTCTCCGTGGTGATCTGCGCGGCGGCCAGCAGGGCGTGCTCGGCCCGCAGTTCGTAGCGCCGGGCGGGCCGGCCGGCGCAGCCCCGGGCGGGTACCCGGTCGAGTTCGGCCACCCAGCCGGCCGTCAGGAGGGAGTCGAGGATCAGCTCTATGGTGCGCCGTGACAGAGTCGTCCGCTCGGCGAGGGCGGTGAGCGTCGTCGGCCCGGCCGACACCGCCAACGCCCGCAGAATCACAGAGGTGTTGACCCGGCGTACCGCGCTCTGGTTCATGCCCGCCATCAGCCCGCCTCCGCCGCTGCCGGGACCACGGGGTCGTACCCGCCCGTGACGTCGGCGGCGGGCGCGGCGCCGGGGCGGCCGTACTCGCGTGCCGTGTCGCCGGGTCCGCCGGTCGCCGGCGCCCAGGACGGCCGTCGTCCGTGCACGAACCCGACGAGATCCGCGTGCATCGACGCGGCCAGCTCCTGGGGCGGGCGCGGGCCCAGGGCCGCGCGGACGCCCGGTGCGTCCAGGACGTCGTAGAAGAACGGGATGTCGACGCAGTGGGTGGCGCCGCCGGTGGTGGGGGAGGGCCACTCGAAGGAGTACAGCCAGGTCCCGGCGGTGGCCTTCCGCCTCAGGCGTGCCGCGCGCGGGCAGGCGGCGCGGAAGAGGGTGTCGGTGACCCGGGTGCCGGCCGCGCGGGCGGACCGCGCTGCCGCATCCGCTGCCGCGTCCGCTCTCACTCCGCCGTCGAACTCGTCGCCGGTCGCCCCCAGCAGCAGCGGTACGTCGAGCCCGTGCCCGGCGAGCCCTTCGGCGAGGGACACCGGCAGGATGCCGTCACCCGTGACCGGCCCGAGCACCAGCACCTCCTCGCCTCTCACATCCCTTACCGCCCGCTGCAGTTGTGCCACGCCGACGCCGCCGAATCCCTCCCGCGTCGGCGGTACGCCGAGCCGCGCCCCGAGCCGTTCCAGGAAGCCGTGGGCGGTGTCCCTTCCCGTCTCGAAGAAGCCGCCGGAGATGCTCACCGCCCGCTGGAAGCGGCCCCGGGCGGCCGGTGACGCCAGCAGCGCCAGCACCGCCGCGCCTCCGGCCGACTGCCCGGCGAGGGTGACCCGGTCCGGGTCACCGCCGAACGCGGCGATGTTCTCCCGCACCCAGTCGAGAGCGAGCAGCATGTCGCGCAGCCCGAGATTGGCCGGTACGCCGTCGAGCGGCGCGAACCCGTCCACGCCCAGCCGGTAGCCGACCGTCACGGTGACGACCCCGTCGCGGGCGAAGGAGCGCCCGTCGTACCAGGGGCTCGCCGGACTCCCCGCGAGGAAGCCGCCGCCGTGGATCCACACCAGGACCGGGCAGTGCTCGGCGTCGACCGGGGCGACGACGCCCAGGTTGAGCACGTCGTCGCCCGGCACGGACGGCTCCGGGATCGTGGTCGTCGCCGACAGCGGCACCGCCTGTGCGGTCGCGCCGTGCCGGGACGCGTCGTACGGCTCGGTGAACCGGCCGCGCGGGACCGGCGTCGCGAACCGCCGTACGCCGACGGGCGCTTCGGCGTACGGGATGCCGAGGAAGCGCCGGACCCGGCCCGCCCGGCGGCCGACGACCGTGCCCGCCGGGGCCCGCACCGTGTCCGTCGTGATCACCGTCACCGTCACCGCATCCCCGTTCCCGCGATGCCCTGCACGAAGTACCGCTGGAGGCACAGGAAGAGCACCAGCACCGGCAGCATCACCACGATCGCACCGGCCAGCATCAGACCGTAGTCGGTGACGTGCGCCGCGGCCTGGCTGGTGGCGGCGAGGCCCACCGGGAGGGTGTACGTGGACATGCTCTGGGCGACGACGAGCGGCCAGATGAAGTTGTTCCACGAGGTGAGGAACGACATGATCGTGATCGTCGCGACCGCGGGACCGGCCAGCGGCAGGAAGATCCGGAAGAAGATCCGGAACTCGCCCGCCCCGTCGATCCGGGCGGCCTCCAACAGCTCGTCGGGGACCGACAGCGCGTACTGGCGCATGATGAACACCGACAGCGGCAGTGCCACGGCGGGCAGCGCGATGCCGGTCAGGGTGTCCGCGAGGCCCAGGTCGACGGTGATCACGAACTGGGTGACGAAGACCGTGGTGAACGGCACCATCATCGCCCCCATGACCGCCCCGAACGCGAGCCGCCTGCCCGCGAACTCCAGCTTGGCGAGGGCGTATCCGGCGGCCGACGCGGCCACGACGTTCCCGACGACCACCATCACCGCCACGACGACGCTGTTCACCAGGAACCGGCCGAAGCCCTGGGTGCGGAACAGCCGGACGAAGTTGTCGAGAGTGAAGTGGTGCGGAAGCCAGGCGCCGGGGTCGGAGCGGATCTCGTCGAGACTGCGCAGCGAGCCGCCGGCCACCCAGACGAACGGCAGCAGCGTGAGCAGCGCGCACAGCACCAGCGCCCCGTACAGCAGGGGCTGGGAGAGGGACCGGCGGCGTACGGAGGTCCGGTCGGCGGCGGTGGGTTCGGTGTCGGTGCGTTCGGCGCCGGTGTTCTGGTACGCGGCTACGGCGGTCATGAGCGGGGCCTCAGCAGTCGGAACTGGACGACACTCACCAGGGCCACCATGACCAGCATCACGAAGGACGCGGCCGACGACATGCCCAACTGGCCCACGCCGAACTGGTGGTAGGTGTACAGCGCCACCGACTCGGTGGAACCGAGCGGGCCGCCGTCGGTGAGCAGGTAGGGCTCGTCGAACACTTGCAGGTAGAAGACGGTCAGCAGGACCGACACCATCAGGGTGGTGGGCATCAGCATCGGCAGGGTGATGTGCCTGAGCTGCCGCCACCGGCCCGCCCCGTCGAGGGCCGCCGCCTCGTACACGTCCCCCGGGATCGCCTGGAGCCCGGCGAGGAACAGCACCATCGCGGTGCCGAAGTTGCGCCAGACGCCGAGCGCGATGACCACGGGCATGGCCAGATGGGTGTCGTCCAGCCAGTTCGGCCCGGCCAGGCCGACGGCGGACAGCACGCTGTTGACCGTGCCGTTCTCGTTGAAGGCGTACCGCCAGATCAGGGCGACCGCGACGACGTTGGTGACGACCGGCGCGAAGAAGACCGTGCGGAAGGCGCCGCGCAGCCGCCGGATGCCGGAGTTCAGCGCCAGGGCCAGCACGAACCCCACCGCCATGGTCAGCGGCACCCCCACGGCCACGAACAGCGCGGTGTTGAGGATGTCCCGCACGAAACTGTCGTCCTGGAACAGCCGGACGTAGTTCGCCAGGCCGGTGAAGTCCACCGCGAGCGGATGCCGCAGGTCCGAGCCGCGCAGATCGGTGAGGCTGAAGCCGAGCGCGGCGACGGTGGGCACGGCCGTGTAGACCAGGAAGACCAGCGTGAACGGCGCGAGGAACAGCCAGCCGACGGCCGTCCGGCGGGTCCTCACCGCGCTCCCGTGCCGAGGCTCTCGGCGTACGCCTGGACGTTCGCCGCCGCCTTCGCCGCGCTCTCGGTGCCCTTGGCCACGGCCTCCATCTCCTTGCCCAGCCGGGTGGCGACCTGCTGCCAGGTGGACACCTGCGGGAACGCCCGGGTGTTCTTCAGCTGGGTCAGGAAGGCGTCCAGCAGCGGCTGTCCCTTGATCGCCGAGTCGTCCCAGGCGGAGACGACCGCAGGCAGCGAGCTGTACGCCTTGTACTGCGCGACCTGGGTGCCGGGCTTCGCCAGATACCGGACGAACTTCCACGACGCGTCGGTGTTGCCCGCGTCGGCGAGCACGCCCCAGCTGCCGCCCGCGGAGAAGGACACACTGCCCGACGACCCCGCCGGCAGCGGCGCGGTGGCGACGTGGTCCGCCGTCCAGCCGGTCTTCTTCGCCGCGGTGTCGAGCTGCCCGACGACCCACGGGCCCGTGATCATCATGGCCGTCTTCCCGGACACGAAGTACGGCTGCGCGTCCAGGAAGGTCGGTCCACCGGTGTCGGCCACCTTGGAGGTGAAGAACGACGCGTTGTACGTGAGGGCGTCGGCCATGGCCGGGGTGTCGAGCGTCCACTTCCCGCCGGAGAGCAGCGAGCCGCCCGCCTGCCAGGCGTACATGGCGACGTCCTGGCCGTTGAAGATGTCCCAGCCGATGTCCGCCCCCAGCCCGTGCGCCGCCCCGGCGCCCTGGAGCGCCTTGAGGAAGGGCACCATCCCCGCCCAGGTCGTCGGCGCCGTGACACCTGCCTTCTCGGCGAGGTCGGAGCGGTAGACCAGCGCGTACGTGTACGCGTACCAGGGGACCGTGTAGGCGACGTCCTCGACCACACCGGCGTCCCAGAGGCTGGTGAAGAAGGACTTGGGGTCGACCAGGTCGTCCGGCACGGCCCGCAGGATCGACGGGTCGAGGAACTGGGCCTGCGACTCCGGGAAGAACTGGGCGACGTCCGGTCCCTTGCCCGCGGCGATCGCCGACTGGAGCTTCGTGTAGTACTCGGCGTTCGGGATCAGCGTGAACTTCACCGTGAGCTTCGGGTTCGCCGCCTTGAACGGCTTGATCACCTTGTCCAGGACGTCCGCGTCGCCCTGGGCGGCCCAGACGTTCAGGGTGCCGGTGGCCGGAGAGTCGTCGACGGGCGCGGCGGAGGACTTCGCGGCCGTGGTCGCGTCGCCACGGCCGCAGCCGGTGAGTGCGCCGGCGCCGAGCAGCGCCAGGCCGGCGGTCAGCTTCAGGGCACCGCGTCTGGAGGGGAGGGACATTCGGGGGCTCCTGGATTTCGCGGGAAAGCAGCGTTATCGCTGACTGCGAAGCTACGAACGCCGTGTTGCACGGGCGTGGCCGAGCCATCACGAATAATTTCGGAACTTGTAGCGAAATCGACGGGGCGCTCAACAGGAGCGTTCCGCCGCGGATCACGACGGCTCTGCGCGGTGCGATACAGGCGGCCACGACGAGGTCCGGGGCACGCGCGGCCGGAGCCTCGACGGCCTTGAGCCACGTGCCGGCGGGGCGTCGCGTCTTCGAGGCCGACCCGGACAGCACGGGACAGCGGTTCCACGAGGAGCCGCTCTCTCTCCTCGCGCCCGACGGCCATAATCGATCCATGGGGACTGTGGCAGCGTTGTACCGGTATCCGGTGAAGTCCATGCTGGGTGAGGCCGTGATCGCCGTCGCCGTCACGGAACGCGGATTCACCGGCGACCGGGGGTACGCCGTACTCGACGGGACGGGTGCCGTGGGCAGCGCCAAACACCCCCGCAAATGGGGCGAGTTGCTGCGCTGCCGGAGCCGGCTGGACGACTCCGGCGCGGTCCGGGTCGTGCTGCCGGACGGCACGGCCCTGTCGGTGGAGGACCCGGACCTCGACATGCAACTGTCCAAGTTGCTGGGCCGCCAGGTGTTCGTGTCGGCCGTCGTACCGGAGCACAGCAGGCTGGAGCGGGCCGTGCCGGACTACGAGGGCGGTGTTCCGGATGTCGTGCGGGTGACCGCTTCCGTCGATGTCACGGGGGTGAGCGTCACGACGGGCGGCGTCGCCCCCGGTACGTTCTTCGACTTCGGGCGGGTCCATCTCGTCACCACGGCGTCCCTGGACCGGATGCGGACCGTGTATCCCGCCGGGGACTTCGACGCGCGCCGGTTCCGGCCGAACCTGGTGGTGGACACCGACGAAGGGCCGGGTTTCCCCGAGGACGCCTGGCCGGGATCACGTCTGCGCGTGGGCGAGGCGCTGTTCCGGGTCGTGGTGCCCACACCCCGCTGCGTGGTACCCACCCTCGGCCACGACGAGCTGCCGCCGGACCCGGGCATCATGCGCGCGGTCGCCCGGGACCACCGCATCCCCGTGTTCGACCTCGGTCGGCTCTCGTGCCTCGGCGTGTACCTGGACGTGCTGGAAGCAGGGACGGTCCGGGTGGGCGACGTGATCACGGTGCAGGAGGCCGCCTGACCAACCTGACCAGGAGGCCGCCGAGAGGAGGGCCGGCGGCTGCGTGCCGTCGGGCAGGGACGCGTGGGTCCCGCAGCGCGTCGGGGGGCCACCGCCTCACGAGTGCAGTTGTTTCTCACCAGGGCTCTGCGGCTGAGGACAGGGAACCCACCGCGTAGGTGTGGTAGATCTCCAGGAGGTCTTCGTCCTCAGGGACATCCACTCTGTACTCCGTCTCCCGGCAGACCAGAGCGCTCAGCCGAGCCAGACGGCGTAGCCCGGGAAAGACCTCGTCCTGCACGAAACGAGGATCGGTGCCCTCGGCCCGAAGGGGCGCTGCTACCGCTTTCTCAAGACCTTCCGAGGGTTGTGCGAGGGCGATGTGCAGTTCGCTCCATCCGCGGAAGCGGTGCAGGAACTGCGCCACGGTGTCCTCGACGGCGCAGCGCAGGAAATCGCCTTCTTCTACCGCCTGCTCGTCATCGATCACGCAGTACATGCCCAGGGTCGGGATCGGCCGGCATGCGCGGACGAGGCTCTGCCGCGCGGTCACCGGCAGACCCAGCCAGGAGGTGAGTCCTGGTGCGTCCGCCAGCGCGGTGGCCGCTTTCCGCTCCGCGATGTCGGTCCGGTCGCTGCCGACGGCCAGAGTCGTCAGCTGATTCGGACGGGACGGGTCCCAGTCGATGACGCACAGGATCGGCCCGGCCGTTACTCGATACACATGTCGTCCCCACCGTTGAAGTACTGCGAGTCGTAGTTGTACACGGTCGAGGCAGGTGCCTGCGGCGCCCGGTCGGCGACGGCTCGGCCCTGCCGACGTCGGCACGGTGACCAGGGCCGTCGTCGAAGCCGTGCATGGAGGAGGCGGCCAGGATCACCGGCACCCACAGCTCCGTCCGCGCACCGCCCGGGTTCGTGGCGGCCGAGGAGACCCCCGCTCCGGGGTCACCGCACCCACCCGGATCCGCCATGTCTTGCGGTTTCCGCCGAGAACGCGTGCGGCTGCTGTCACCGGGTGTCGCCGGGCGCACAGTGAAGCCACCGGCGACGACGCCGGACGGACGAAAGGTGCCCAGGATGCCGGAATTCAACGACGGGACCGCGGAGACCGAACTCCCGGCCGGTCCGGTCATGGTCACGGACGTCGTGGTCGTGGGATCCGGACCGGCGGGCGCCGCGGCGGCCCTGGCGCTCTCCACGCTCGGCGTGGACAACATCATGATCACCAAGTACCGCTGGACGGCGAACACCCCTCGCGCCCACATCACGAACCAGCGCGCCATGGAGGTCTTCCGTGACCTCGGCATCGAGGACCAGGTGCTCGCCGACGCCACGGATCACGACCTCGTCGGCGACACGGTGTTCTGCACCAGCATCGCCGGGGAGGAGATCGGCCGGATCCACACCTGGGGCACCCGCCCGGACCGCGAGGCGGACTACCGGCTCGCCTCGCCCTGTCTCACCGTGGACATCCCGCAGACCTATCTGGAGCCGATCCTCGTCCGGAACGCCGCCCGGCGCGGCACCCAGGTGCGCTTCTCCACCGAGTACCTCTCCCACACGCAGGACGCCGAGGGCGTCACCGTCGACGTCCTCGACCGGCTGACCGGGAAGGCGTACCTGATCCGCGCCAAGTACCTGATCGGCGCCGACGGCGCCCGCTCCATGGTCGCCGCCGACATCGGGCTGCCCTTCGAGGGGGCGATGGACATCGCCGGCTCGATGAACATCACCTTCAAGGCCGACATCAGCCGCTACGTCTCCCACCGGCCCTCCGTCCTGTACTGGGTGATCCAGCCCGGCTCGAACGTCGGCGGGATCGGCGCGGGGCTGGTCCGGATGGTCCGTCCCTGGAACGAGTGGCTGATCGTGTGGGGCTACGACATCAACGAGGAGCCCCCGCAGGTCGACGACGCGGCGGCGGTCCAGATCGTCCGCAACCTCCTCGGCATGCCGGACCTCGACGTCGAGATCACCGGCACCAGCCTCTGGGGCAACAACGAGATGTACGCCACCCGCCTGCACAGCGGCCGGGTGTTCTGCGCGGGCGACGCCGTCCACCGGCACCCGCCGAGCAACGGCCTCGGCTCCAACACCTCGGTGCAGGACGCCTACAACCTCGTGTGGAAGCTGGCAGCCGTCCTCAAGGGCCAGGCGGATCCCGCGCTGCTCGACACCTACTCCGCCGAGCGGGCGCCGGTCGCCGAGCGGATCGTGAAGCGGGCCAACAGGTCGAGCCGGGAGTTCGTCGACATCTTCAGGGCCCTGGGTGTCCTCGACGCCACGACGGAGGCCGAGATGACGGCCGCGATCGAGGAGCGCAAGGCCAACACCCCCGAGGGCGCCGCCAAACGGGCCGCGCTGGTGCGGGCGATGGACCTGAAGAACTACGAGTTCAACGCGCACGGCGTCGAACTCGGCCAGTTCTACACCTCGTCGGCGATCGTCCCCGACGGCAGCGCGCCGCCCGTGTCCGGGCGCGACCCCGACCTCTACTACGAGATGTCCACGGTGCCGGGCGCGCACCTGCCGCACGCCTGGGTCGGGGACAGCGCGCACCGCAAGGCGCTGATGGACCTGGCGCCGTACGACCGCTGGACGCTCCTCACCGGCATCGCGGGCGAGGCATGGGAGGCCGCGGCCGAGAAGGTCGGGCAGGAACTCGGTGTGCCGCTGGCCACGGTCGTCATCGGCCCGGGGCGCGAGGTCACCGACCTCTACTACGACTGGGCCAAGCTGCGTGGGGTCGAGGAGGGCGGGGTGCTGCTGGTCCGCCCCGACAAGCACATCGCCTGGCGTGCGACGACCCTGCCGGACGACCCGGCGGGCCGGCTGCGGGACGCCCTGACCGCCGTACTGGGAAGGGCCTGAGCCGGTGCGTTTCGACCATGAGAACCTGCCGCAGCGCGTGCGGTTCGCCTCCGGTGCGGCGGCCGCGAACCTGGCCGCCGAAGTCGGACTCCTCGGCGGCCTGCGGCCGATGGTGATCGCCGACCCGGCCGCGCGGGCCGTCGCCCGCGAGATCGCGGACGGGCTGCCCGTCGCGCACTGGCACGACCGGGACGGCGATGTCGTCATGCACGTCCCGGTCGCGGTGGCCGAGCGGGCCCGTGCGGCGGCGCGGGAGCACGACGTGGACGTCGTGGTCGCCGTCGGCGGCGGCTCGACGACCGGCCTCGCCAAGGCGGTCGCCCTGACCTCGGGGATCCCGGTGGTCGCGGTGCCGACCACCTACGCCGGCTCCGAGGCCACCGCGGTCTGGGGCCTGACCGAGGACGCCCGCAAGACCACCGGCACCGACCCGCGGGTCCTGCCCCGCGCCGTCGTCTACGACGCCGCGCTGACCCTGTCCCTCCCGGTCGGCATGAGCGTGGCCTCCGGGCTCAACGCCCTCGCCCACTGCGTCGACTCGATGTGGGCGCCGCGCACCGACCCGATCGACCAGGCCCTCGCGGCCGAGGGCGTCCGGGCCCTGCGCACCGGGCTGCCGCTGATCGTCAAGGAACCGGAGGGGCTGGACGGCCGGGAGCGCGCGCTGTACGGCGCGTACCTCTCCGCGACCGCCTTCGCGTCCGCCGGCTCGGGGCTGCACCACAAGATCTGCCATGTCCTCGGCGGCATGTTCGACCTGCCGCACGCCCAGACCCACGCCGTCGTCCTCCCGCACGTCCTCGCCTTCAACGCACCGCACGCCCCCGAGGCCGAGCAGCGCCTCGCGGCGGCCTTCGACGCGCCGACGGCGACCGCCGGACTGGCCCTCATGTACGACGAGTTGGACCCACCGCGCGCCCTGCGCGACCTCGGTATGCCCGAGGACGGCATCACCCCGGCGGCGGAGGCGATCGTCGCCGCCGCACCGCCCGACAACCCGCGGGCCGTCACGCTCGGACCGGTCCTCCGGCTGGTGCGTGCGGCCTGGGAAGGAGCACGGCCATGACCAGCGAGACCCGGGCCGCCGTCCCCGCCGAGCAGCAGGCGCGGGAGGCCGAGATCACCCGCCAGGTCCTCGACTCGTTCGGCGACTGCACCGATCCCCGTCTCAAGGAGGTCATGCAGGCTCTGGTGCGCCATCTGCACGCGTTCGTCCGGGAGGTGCGGCTGACGGAGGACGAGTGGAGCAAGGGGATCGACTTCCTCACCCGGACCGGGCACATCACCGACGACCGGCGCCAGGAGTTCATCCTCCTCTCGGACGTGCTCGGCGCCTCCATGCAGACCGTCGCCGTCAACAACCAGGCGTACGGCGACGCCACCGAGGCCACCGTCTTCGGGCCCTTCTTCGTCGAGAACAGCCCGGAGATCGCCGACGGCGGGGACCTCGCGTTCGGCGCCGCCGGTGAACCCTGCTGGGTGGCGGGCACCGTCACCGACACCACCGGCAAGCCCGTCTCCGGCGCGCGCATCGAGGTGTGGGAGGCCGACGAGGACGGCTTCTACGACACGCAGTACGGCGACGACCGTACGGCCGCCCGTGCGCACCTGTTCACCGGGGCGGACGGCGGCTACCGCTTCTGGGCCCTGACCCCGACGCCGTACCCGATCCCGCACGACGGACCGGTGGGCGAGCTGCTGGCGGCGACCGGGCGTTCGCCGATGCGCGCCTCGCATCTGCACTTCATGGTCAGCGCACCCGGCCTGCGCACCCTGGTCACGCACATCTTCGTGCGGGGCGACGAACTCCTGGACCACGACGCGGTGTTCGGTGTGAAGGACTCCCTGGTCAAGGAGTTCCGGCGGCAGCCGCCGGACACCCCGACACCGGACGGGCGGGACCTGGCGGGGCGCGCCTGGTCCCGGGCCGGATTCGACATCGTGCTCGCACCGGACGGCGCCTGACCCGCGCCCTGGGCGGGTGGCGGCGGGTCCGGCTCAGCCGTCGGCCCGGGCCTCCCGCAGCACATCGGTGGCGCGCACCCCGTACCGCTCCTTGAACCGGTGCGAGAAGCGGGCGGGCGAACCGAAGCCGCAGCGCGCGGCCACCTCGGCGACGGTCGGGTTCCCGCCCCCGGCCAGCAGCGCCCGCGCTCCCTCCAGCCGGCGTGCCAGCAGGTACTGCGGGACCGTCGTACCGCCCGCCGCGAACACCCGCGACAGATGCCGCTCGCTGATCCCGATGCCCCTGGCGATCCGGGCCGCGGTGAGCCCGCTGTCGCTCAAGTGGTCCTCGGCATAGGCCTTGGCCATCGCCAGATGGACCGCGGAGAGCGCGGCCGGTCGGCCGGTCACCACGCCGGCGAGCAGGTCCAGCAGGGTGTCCTCGTCGACCGGCCGGGACGTCTCGGGGTGCACGGCGCGGCCGGCCAGCCGCGCCAGCGTCCGGGCCTGGAGGTCGCCGGTGCCGAAGTCGAAGACCCGGGGGCGGGCCAGCGGCTCCGGCCCGGCGACCTCCCGCCACACCTGCCGCGGCACCTTGACGGCCAGCTCCTCCAGGCCCTGGGAGAAGCCGCGCATGAAGGGCCGGTCCGCGTCGCACACGATCAGCTGCCCCGGCCGGACGACCTGTACGCCGGCGGCGTGATAGAAGAACGCCTCTCCCACCAGCGTCAGGTAGCAGGCGATGGCCTCGGACGGCAGCCGCCGCACGACCGCGCGGGTACGTTCGACGACGTGGGGGTTCCCCGTCACCCGGGCCACATGCACCCGGGGGAGCTGAAGGTTGATCTCCGTCGCCTCAAGCGCCTCGTCATCGAGCGACCGGCAGCGCAGGCCTATCAACGCGCTCGCGTTGTGGTTCTCCCACAGCGCGACACGCTGCGCCTCGGGCAGTCCGATCGTGCTGAAGCGCACGGGCTCCGACAGCATGCCGGTCGTCATCCCCCCAGCGTAGTCCCGCCGGCGGCAGGACAGGTGCCGGTGCCGGAGGGCGCCTGGCTCTTGACTCCAGGGCGCGATGAGACCCAGTGTTATCGTTAACGCACCTACCTCGTAAGCAAGACGCACGCCGGTCCTTGGAGCATGACGTGACCCGTCTCTATGAACGCAACCCCCGCTACGCGACGGTCGGGGGCGCCGTCGCCCGTGGCTGGGATGCCGCCGTCAGGACCCTTCCGGCCGGCCCCGCCGTCCTGGCCCTCGACGGCCCGGCCGCCCTGGACTGGGACGGTGCCGCCGCGGCGCTGGCCGCCGCCCTCGCCGACCGCGGGGTGCCGACCCGGCTGCTGGACCTGCGTGCTCACGAGGCCGACTGGGACACCGTCCTCGGCCGTACCGGCGACAGCACCGGTCCCACCGCGGACCCCTACTACCTGCCGCTGGCGCAGAACTCGCTCGCCGACGTCTACCGCGAACTGCCGCGGGCCGAGCGGCCCGCCGAGGGGCTGCTCGTCGTCCACGGGCCCGGCTCGGCGCTGGTCGAGCACGACCTCCTCTGGTACGCCGACCTGCCCAAACGTCACGCGGAGGCGGCGATCGCCGCTCAGGAGCCGCCGCTCGGTGTGAACCTCGGACGGCACCGTGAGCCGGGCGACCTGCGCCGCCTCTTCTACGCGGACTGGCCGATGACCGACGCGCACCGCGACGCGATCGCCGGTCGCATCGACCGCTGGCTGGACCTGCAGCACCCGGAGACCCCCGCCTCCGTCGACGGCGCGACGATGCGTGCCACGCTCGCGGCGCTCGCCAGGGGCCCGGTGCGCTCCCGCCCGTACTTCAACTCCACACCGTGGGGCGGCCAGTGGGCCGTCCGCGAGCTGGGCTTCGAGCCGCGGCAGGGCAACACCGCGCTCGGCTACGAGCTGATCGCGCCGGAGGCGGGCGTGCTGGTGGGCGACGGCCCGGCGGCGGAGGTCGAGCTGCCCTTCCAACTGCTGTGCGTGCTGCACCCGGTGGAGTTCCTGGGCGCGGCCGTCCATGCCGAGTACGGCACCTCGTTCCCGATCCGCTACGACTACCTGGACACGGTGGAGGGCGGCAACCTCTCCCTGCACCTGCACCCGCGCGCCGAGTACATGCGGGCCCGCTTCGGCCGGCCCTACACCCAGCACGAGACCTACTACGTCACCGCCAACACCGGCGAGGGCGCGCGCATCCACCTCGGTCTCCGGCAGGACGCCGACACCGGCCTGATGCGCAAGCAGGTCGAGGCGGCGATCGAGCGCGGCGAGGAGATGGACGTCGAGCGGTTCGTGCAGAGCCACCCCTCGCGGGAAGGACAGCTGTACATGATCCCGGCGGGCACCCCGCACGCCTCCGGCGCGGGCAACCTCGTCCTGGAGGTCAGCGCCACGCCGTACCTGTACTCGCTGCGGTTCTACGACTGGCTGCGCAAGGACGCGCGGGGCAACTCCCGTCCGCTGCCCTACGAACACGGCTTCGCCAACCTCGAAACCGGCCGCCAGGGCGAGGGCGTGGTCCGCGACCTGATCCAGGAGCCGCGCACGCTGCGCGAGGGGCCGGGCTGGCGCGAGGAGGTCATCGGCGCCCTGCCGGAGATGTTCTACGAGGTCCGGCGCCTGGTCATCGACCCGGCGGCGGACGGCGCCCGGCCCGCCGAGGACGACACCGAGGGCCGCTTCCACATCCTGAACGTCTCCTCCGGCGAGGGCGTGGTCGTCGAGACCGCCGACGGCCGAAGCCATGAACTCGTCTTCGCCGAGACGCTGACCGTGCCCGCCGCGGTCGGCGCCTACCGGCTCCGGCCGCTGGGCGGGCGGCCGGTGCACGTGGTCAAATCCCTGGTCCGCTGAGCACGGATCAACTGGCGTGTTATCGATAACGCAATCCATGTCGGGCATCTTGCCCCCGGGCCGGGCCGAAGCCGCACGACAAGGGGCTGATCACGTGCTGACCGCACCTGCATCCGCATCCGCATCCACGTTCACGTCCACCTCCGTATCCGTATCCGCATCCGTGCCGGTCCTGGAGGTCGGCGGCACCCACGTCACCGCCGCCCTCGTGGACCTGAGCGGCGGAAGGACGGTCGGCGAGGTGGTGCGTCGGCCGCTGCCCGCGCAGGGCACCGCCGAGGAGATCCTCGACGGCATCGCCGCCACCGCCGCCCGGATCGACGCCCCCGCGGGGGCGGCCTGGGGCGTGGCCGTGCCCGGCCCGTTCGACTACGCGTCCGGCATCGCGCTCTTCGAGGACGTCGGCAAGTTCGACGCGCTGTACGGCGTGGACGTGCGCGCGGAACTGTCCCGGCGGATGCGCCCGGTGCCCGGCGCCCTGCGTTTCCTCAACGACGCGGACGCCTTCGGCATCGGCGAGTGCGTCGTGGGAGCGGCCGCCGGTCATGAACGCGCCGTGTGCATCACGCTGGGCAGCGGCGTCGGCTCCGCGTTCCTCGACCGGGGTGAGCCCGTCAACGACGGACCGCTGGTACCGCCGGACGGCAGCGCCCATCTGTTGTCGTACGACGGCCGGCCCCTGGAGGAGACGGTGTCACGGCGCGCGATCCGCGCCGCGTACGCCGGGGCGGTGCCGGCCGACCAGGGCCTGGTCGGCGATGTTCCCGATGTTCCCGGCGTTCCTGATGCCTCCGGTGTTCCCGGCGTTCCCGGCGTTCCCGACGTACACGCCATCGCCGAGCTGGCTCGCGGCGGGGACCGGGACGCGCGGGCGGCGCTGGAGCATGCCTTTCGGGCTCTGGGGGTCGCGCTGGCGCCATGGCTGGCGCGGTTCGGGGCGACCGCGCTCGTCGTCGGCGGATCGATGGCCGCCTCCTGGGACCTGATCGAAGGGCCGCTGAGAAGTGGGGCCGGCACCGGCGCGGGCGCCGGGCGTGCCGTTCGGCTGCGGTTCCGCGCCGCCGAACGGGCCCACGACGCACCCCTGCTCGGCGCGGCCGCGTGGGCAGCACGACCGCAGTCCGCAGCGGTGGCCGGCCACGGCCCCCACGTAGGATGAAAGGCCGCGGGCGTACCGTCGAGGCGCCCGCGGCCATCCCTCTTCAGGAGAGAGCGAGCGCAGTGCCCCCTTCCGGCGTCCCCGAACCGTCCGGGTCGGCCGCTCCCACGATGCGCGACGTGGCCGCCCGGGTCGGAGTCAGCGCCATGACCGTGTCGCGGGCGCTGAAGGACGACAAGCGGATCAGCCCCGAGACCAGACAGCGGGTGCTCGCCGCCGTTCGGGAACTGGGCTACCGCCGTAACGAAGTGGCCCGCAACCTGCGCCTGCGCCGCCCCAGCGGCATGATCGGCCTCGTCGTCACCAACCTCGGCAACCCCTTCTACTCCCGGCTCGCGCTCGGCGCCGAGCAGGTCGCCGAGGAACACGGGCTCCGGCTGGTGCTGGGCAACACCGCGGAGCAGGTCCCACGCGAACGCAACCTGGTGGAGGACCTGGTCGCACGCCGCGTGGACGGGATCATCGTGGTCCCGGCCGGCGCCACACACCGCCACCTCAGTCCCGCCTCGCTCGGCGGCACCCCTGTGGTCTTCGCCTCCCGGCCCCCCTCCGGCACGGAAGCCGACACCGTGCTCGTCGACGACTTCGGCGGCGCCCGCGACGCCACCGCGCACCTGCTGGCGCAAGGGCACCGGGCCATCGGCTTCCTCGGCAACCCTCCCGCCCTGTTCACCGGCGCCGAACGCTTCCGCGGCTACTGGGCGGCCCACGAGGAGAGCGGGCTGACGCCCCGCGAGGAGTGGATCCGCCGGGGGCCGCACGACATCCCCACCGCGGAGACGGCGGCCCTGGCGGTCCTGGACCGCGACGACCCGCCCACCGCCCTGTTCTGCACCAACAACCGCATCACCCTGGGCGCCTACCGCGCCGTCCGTCGCCTGGGCACCGACACCGCGCTCGCCGGCTTCGACGACTTCGAGATGGCCGACATGCTGGGCGTGCCCGTCACCGTCGTCTCCTACGACGCGGAAGAAGTCGGACGCCAGGCCGCCCGACTCCTCCTGGACCGCATCGAACGAGCACCGGACGCGCCGTCAGGTCCGCCCCGCCGCACGGTGGTACCTACGTCCGTCGTGCGCTACGGGGCCTGAGACCTCCTGTGTCCGGCCTCCGAGGTGGCTTCGTGCCGCGGTGCCGTACGTCACCGTGGTGCCGTGCGTCATCGCGGTGACCTGCGTCATCGCGGTGCCGAGCCGCGTTCCCGCAGCAGGTCTGTCATGACGCGGTGAGCCCGTTCGTGCAGGCGGCACCCGGCTCGGGGGTCTGCGGACCCTGGACGTACTCGGTGAGGAACTGCTCGACCCTCGGGTCGGCCGCCGTCTTCACGCTGAGCTGGTGGCCCCAGGCGGTCAGCGTGATCGCTCCGGACTGGGTCCTGTCCGGGCTCATCAGCGTGTAGGGCGTCTTGGAGACCTTGTCGGCGAGGGTGTCGCGGTCGGTCTGCGTGGCCTTGTCGTTGTACGTGACCCAGACCGCGCCGTGTTCGAGGGAGTGGACGGCGTTCTCGTCCGGGACGGCCTTGGTGTAGACGTTGCCGTTGCAGGTCATCCACACCGGGGCGTGGTCGCCGCCGACGGGCGGGTTCTCGGGGTAGTCGACCTTGGTCTGGACGTGGTTGCGGGTGAGCTTCTTGGCGTCCCAGACCTTCTCGCCGGATATCGGCTTCGCGGCCTCGGCGGCCTTCTGCTCGTCCTTCCGGTCGGCGTTGTGGACGGCGTAGGCGCCCCAGCCGACCAGTCCGGCGACGATGACGGTGCTGAGGGTGACGGTGATGACGCGGTTGCGGCGTTCGCGGGCTCTTTCGGCGCGGCGCAGCGCCTCGATACGGGCCTTGCGATCGGCGGCGGCCTGCTTCTTGCTGGTCTTGGACATGACTGGGCGTTCCTCGTCCCCGCCGGGCCGAGTCGTCGGGCGGCGGTGGGTGCAGGGTGGATGAACGGACGCTGACTGCCGCGCGCCTGAGCGCACGGCGTGGCGTTCGGCTACGTCCGCTGCACCTGGAGGAAGTGGAGATCGGGAGCGCCGCGCGTGGGCGTCAGGCCGAGCGAACAGGCCTGGACGGCCGAGCCGGAGCGGCTGGGGACGTGGGGCAGGACGGCCGGTACGGGCTGGGCCGCGGTGGGCAGCACCGCCCGGACACCGTGCGTGTCCTGAGCGCAACAGACGTCACCGGCGGGGCAGTTGCCCGGCTGGGTCGCCTGCGCCGTCCCGTGGTCGGTCGGATGGCCGGCGGCCGGTGCCGTCGGGGCGGGCGACGTGGCGGTCGTCGGCGCGGTCGCCAGGTCGGTGGCGGCATGAGCTGCGGGGCCCAGGCACATCACCAGCGCCGTGAGCAGCATGACCAGGGCGTGGCACAGCGCCGCGGGCCGCGTGGTCCGCCACGCGCCGCGCCGCCCGTGCTGTGTCCGGCCGCTCATCACGGAAATGCTAGGCGGCCGCTGTGAACGGACTGCTGGCGGGGTCGGGGCTGTCCGTGCTCATGGCGCTCCCCTTCCTGTGCACGCCCTCCGCCTGCATGGCGGGCAGTGGGGAGTTGCCTTTGAACCCGCTTCCCACAGGACATGTTTCCGCAGGTCAGAAGGGTGCTAACGGAGATGACAACGGTCACCGGTGCAGCCTTTGGCGATTCCCGGTCGGGTGCGTTTCACTGCGGTCAGGGCACCCGTCGCGAGGGGGAAGACGTCAGCATGAGCGATCACGATCACGATCATGATCACGGCCAGGGCCACGACCACGGCCAGGGCCACGACCACGGCCAGGGCCAAGGCCACGGCCAGGGCCAGGGCCAGGGCCACGGGCACGGCCACGGCGCAGGGCACGGCGCGGGCGGGCATGCCGGGCACGCGCACGGTGTCTCGGCGGACGCCGACCGCCGCTGGCTGGCCATCGCCCTCACCCTCATCACCGCGTTCATGGCGGTCGAGGTCGTCGTCGGTGTCGTCGCCGGTTCACTGGCCCTCATCTCCGACGCGGCGCACATGCTCACCGACGCCGCCTCGATCGTCCTCGCGCTGATCGCCATGCGGCTGGCCGCCCGGCCGGCCAAGGGTGGCTTCACCTACGGCCTCAAGCGCGCCGAGATCCTCTCCGCCCAGGCCAACGGGCTGACCCTGCTCCTGCTCGGGGCGTGGCTGGCCTACGAGGCGGTACGCCGGCTGGTCTCCCCGCCGCAGGTCGAGGGCGGTCTGATGCTCGCCACCGCGCTCGCCGGCATCGTGGTGAACGTGGCCGCGACCTGGTGCCTGTCCAGGGCCAACCGGTCCTCGCTCAACGTCGAGGGTGCCTACCAGCACATCCTCAACGACCTGTTCGCCTTCATCGGCACCGCGATCGCCGCGCTGATCGTCGTCCTGACCGGCTTCGCGCGGGCCGACGCGATCGCCACCCTCGTGGTGGTCGCCCTGATGGTGAAGGCCGGGTACGGGCTGCTGCGCGAGTCCGGCCGCATCTTCCTGGAGGCGGCGCCGGCCCACGTCGACCCGGACGCCCTGGGCGACAAGCTGGTCGCCGAGCCGCAGGTCGTCGAGGTCCACGACCTGCACGTCTGGCAGATCACCTCCGGCCAGGCGGCCCTGTCCGCGCACATCCTGGTCGAGCCCGGCGGCGACTGCCACGCCGTCCGCCGCGACCTGGAGGAACTCCTGCGCCACGACCACGGCATCACCCACACCACCCTCCAGGTCGACCACGCCTCCGCCCCCGTGCTCCACAGCGCCCTGCCCGGCGACCGTGACCTGCTCCCCCTGGACGCCGACGGGCACTGCGAGGAGCCGCACGGCCCGGTCCACCGCGACGAACCGCACGAACACTGACCCACTGACCTGCTGACCTGCTGCCGACCGCGGCCTCCGGCATCGACGCACGCCCTGGTTCCCCCCTTCCGCCCATTGTTGACGGTGCTTACATTCCAGGGATACGCTCATGTGATCACTGTCAACATGTGAGTCAGGGAGTCATGTCGATGCCCTCGTCCCAGCAGGAAACGGTCCAGGAAACAGTCCAGGAAACAGTCAAGGCCGACCTGGGTGGCCGTACCGTCACCATCCCCAAGGGCGGCCTGTACGACCGCTACCGGATGGACACCGATCTGGACGAAGTCGCCCGTGATCCGCGCGTCAGCGGTGTGGACTTCTTCCGGCGGCTGCCCAAGACCAGGGTCGAATCCCCGATCGGCGCCACGCTCACCCCGAACTTCTACTACCGCATCTCGACCACCCGGATCACGATGCTCGCCCGCTCTCGTGCGATCCGCTCCCGGCTGCCGGGGGAGCTGGCGCCGCTGGAGGTCGCGCCCGGGCTCGGGCTGATCTCGGTGATGTTCTTCCGGTACGACGTGTGCGACATCGACTTCTACACCGAGGCGGCCGTCGGGATCGCCGTGAAGCCGGCCCGGCACGGCAGGCTCGACTTCTTCGACCTCGTCGCCGCCCTGAAGAACGAGCACCTCGACTCCTACGTGCTGTCCCTCCCGGTGAGCACGGAGATCGCCCAGGTGCGCGGCCACGACGGGTACGGCTTCCCCAAGTGGGTCACCGACCTCGACGTCGACATCGACGCCCACCGGACGACCGCACGCGTGACGAACGGCGCCGGCGGCACCGACCTCGCGCTGTCCGCGCCCACACCGGCCCAGACCGCCTACCCGAGCGGCAAGCGGGTCTCGACGCTCACCTCGTACACCTCCATCGACGACGCCTGGCACTCGACCCTGAGCCAGACCAACGTGCTGTCGGCCGGCGCGGAACTGGTCCCGCGCAAGCTCGCGCTCCAGGTGGGGGAGGGGCGCATGGCCGACGACCTGCGTTCCCTGAACCCGATCCGGACGATTCAGTTCGACGTCGTCACCGAAGGCCAGCTCGCCCTGCACATGCCGGTCCCGACCTCGGTCCAGAGCCGGTAGCAAGGAGTCCTGTCATGGCCATCGACCACGCCACCCCCGCCCCCGCCGACTTCCACGGTTCCGCACTGCCGGCCTCGCTCACCCCGGCCCTGATCGATCGGCTGACCGCGCGCGTCGTCGCGGCGTCCGACGCCGCTCGGGTCACCACCAACGCCCCTTACACAGGTTCCCCGTTGGCCGACCTGCCGGTCTCCACGCCGGGGGAGGTCGAGGACGCGTTCGCGCGCGCCGGTGGTCGCGGCGAGCGACGAGCACCTGGGGCCCTTCCCGTCGGCCTGTCGGCCTGTCGGCCTGTCGGTCCGTCGGCCCGTCTACGCGGGGCCGCCCTGTGACGCGGACAGCCAGGCGCGGTAGCGGCGCAGGGCCCGGCGCTGCCTGCGCTGCTCGGAGATGAGGGCGAGCGCCGGGTGGGTGCCGGGTGTGGGGCGGCTGCCGCGGGCGATGCGGCGCATCTGGTGGCGGACCTGTGCCATGCCGGCCGCCGAGGCGAGGGCCTTGTCGGACCATGTCACCGGCCGAAGCTGTGCGTCGGCCTCGCGCCCCTGGCGCCAGCGGGCGGGCAGGTCCGGGGTGACGGCGAGGGCCGTACCCATCCCGGTGATCGCCACGCCGCTGTCGAGGACCTTCTCGGCGGTGGCGCGCCGGGTGATGCCGCCGGTGAGCATCAGCGGCAACGGGCTGGTCCTGACCAGGTCCTTCGCCAGGTCGAGGAAGTACGCCTCGCGGGCCTGGGTACGCGCGTCGGCGGGGCGTCCCGACATCGCCGGGCTCTCGTAGCTGCCGCCGGACAGTTCGACCAGGTCGACGCCGAGCGGTGCGAGCATCTCGATCACCTGGCGGGCGTCGTCGGCGTCGAACCCGCCACGCTGGAAGTCGGCGGAGTTGAGTTTCACCGCGACCGCGAAGGCCGGGGAGACGGCGGCTCGGACCGCGCGCACGACGTCCAGCAGCATCCGGGCCCGGTTCTCCAGCGATCCGCCCCACAGGTCGGTGCGCTTGTTGACCAGGGGGGACAGGAACTGCGACAGCAGGTAGCCGTGCGCGGCGTGGATCTCCACGCCGTCGAAGCCCGCCTGCTCGGCGCGCCGGGCCGTGACCGCGTACCGGGTCACGGTGGTCCGGATCTGCTCGGGCGTCATGGCCACGGGGCGGCCGAAACGACTGCTGTGCCTGCCCAGGTCGACGGCGACCGCGGACGGGCCCCACACGACGCCGGGCATGTCGGACCCGATCTGGCGGCCGGGGTGGTTGATCTGCATCCAGATCGCGCCGCCGCCCGTCCGGCCGGCCCTGGCCCACTCGATGAAGGGCTCCAGCGGCGCGGCCTCGTCGAGTACCACCCCGCCCGGACCGGTCAGCGCCTCGGCGTGGACCATGACGTTGCCCGTGATCAGCAGCCCGGTGCCGCCGGCGGCCCACCGCCGGTACAGCTCGAACAGCGCCTTGTCCGGGAGCTGGCCGTCGCCGGCCATGTTCTCCTCCATGGCCGCCTTCGCGATCCGGTTGTTCAGTACCTGCCCGGAGCGCAGGGAAAAGGGCGAGAACAGCTCGCTGGTCATCCGGGTTCCCCTCTCGATCTCGATCGCTTACGATGTGTGCAGTGTTCACATTAAGGCTGCGATGTAAGCGACGTGAACATGGAAGGGTGTGACCTGCATCGCAGATGGACGGGGGTCGGCAGGGGTGGTGGCGATGTCATGCAGCGCCGGGGGCTCTACCCCCTGGCACCGGGCACTTCGCCGTATCCGGGGCTGGAGGTCTCGGGCCGTATCGGTGCCGTCGGCGAGGGGGTGAGCGGCTGGCAGGTGGGCGACGAGGTCTGCGCGCTGCTGACCGGTGGCGGCTACGCCCAGAAGGTCGCCGTCCCTGCGGGCCGGCTGCTCACGGTGCCGAAGGGAATCGGCCTGGTCGAGGCCGCGGGCCTGCCCGAAGCGGTCGCCACGGTGTGGTCCGACATCGTCATGACCGCCGGGCTGAAGGAGGGCGAGACCCTCCTCGTGCACGGCGGGGCCGGAGGCGTCGGCACTGTGGCGGTCCAGATCGCCAAGGCGCTGGGGGTGAGTGTCGTCACCACCGTCGGCGGGATCCTGCTGGTGAACGGCTGGAGCTGCTAGGGCCGCCGGCGCCGGGCGGCCGTCGCCCCGCCCCGGTCAGGGGGTGCCGGGATCCTCGTACGGGATGCGGTTCAGGTGCACGACCTCACCCAGGGTGCCCCATTCGTCCGCGCCGAGTTTGGTGAGCGGACGCAGTAGCTCGCTGCTGGGCCGCCCGTCCACCAGGTAGTCCTCGTCGACGGCGGCATGCAGCACCCGCCCGAAGACCAGCGTGGAGTTGCCCATGCGCAGCGTGGTGTGGGATCGGCACTCCAGAACCACATGGGACGCGGCGACCCTGGGTGGACGTACGCACTTGCTGGCCTCGCGTGCGATGCCCGCGGTGTCGAACTCGCTCACCGAACGGGGGAAGTCGGTGGCGGTCGCGTTGATCAGCCGCAGCAGCTGTTCGGACGAGAAGTTGACGACGAACTCCCCGGTGTCCTCGACGTTCCGCAGGGAGTCCTTCCGGCCGATCGAGGTGAACTGGACGATCGGGGGATCGGTGCTGGCGATGCTGAAGAAGGAGTGCGGGGCCAGGTTCTCGGTGCGTCCGTCGGGGGTGACCGTGGAGATCCAGGCGATCGGGCGCGGAACGACGACCGACGTCAGGAACCGGTAGAAATCCGTGCTGCTCATCGCTTCAGGAGCGTATTCCAGACGCATGGTGGCCTCCCAGGCGCTGTAGCGGCCGTGGCTCGCGCCGCGGCCGGTCGTACCGGTGCTTCACACCGTCGGTTCGGTCGGCCGCGGGGGAGCGGGCAGCCCCCGGCTCACCAGGTCCACGGCCTCGGACACCAGGGCGACCACCTCCGGGCCGGAGTCCGGCTGCCAGCAGCTGATGGCGGCCTGCAGTGCCGCGAAGACCGCGGCCGCGGCCGTCCGTACATAGAGGTGGCACTCCGGCAGGCCGGTGCGTGCCGCCACCGCCCTCGTCACCGCCTCCTCCACCGTGCGGTTGGTCAACATGATCCGTGGCAGGAGCTCCGGACGCTCGCGCAGCAACAGCACGCGGTCCAGCCAGATCCTGCCGGTGGCGAGCTCGCTCAGCCGCTCCACGAACACGGCCCTGATCGCCTCCGGCGGGGTCTCCTCCGGAGGGCGGGCGGTGATCCGCCGCTCGATCAGTGCGGGTGCCCCCTCCTCCAGCATGAAGGCGGCCTCGTCCTTGGTGGCGAAGTAGTTGAAGAAGGTGCGTGGGGAGACCCCGGCCTCGGCGCAGATGCTCTCCACCGTGACGGCTTCCGGGCCGTGCCGGCGGAAGAGCGCCACCGCGGCGCTCTGCAGCGCTCGGTGCGTCGCTCGCTTCTTGCGTTCGCGCAGCCCGTCGGGGCGGCCGCTCTCCATGTGCTCGTCGCTCCCCATCCGCTCGTCGGACCCCCGGGTGCCGGCGGCCGGACAATTGCTACAGTACTGCAAAAATGCAGTACTGCAAGAATCTATTACGATGACTGCTCTCAGTCGTACGCCGGACGGGAACCGCTCCGGTCGTCCCCGGCGCATTGGAGTTCCCGTGGCGGAACGGACAGCACGATCCAGAGGCCAGTCCGTGGCCATGACCCTGGCCGAAGCCCTGTGGTTCCCGGTGTGCCTGTTCCTGGGCATGCTGTTCTTCTTCGCGCCCGCTCTGCACGCACCGCAGCCGCACCATGTGAAGGTCGCCGTGGCCGATCCCGCGGTGGCCCGGCAGGTCGACAGCGCGCTGGGTACCAGGGCGCCCGGCGGGTTCGACGTCACCGCGGTGGCCGACGGCCCGTCGGCCCGGCAGTCGGTGCTCGACCGGGACACAGCGGCGGGTTTCCGCCAGGACCGGCTCCACGCGGTGCTCTACGTGGCGAAGGCCAACGGCGCCTCCCTCGAACAGGCCCTGACCCGGACGTTCACCCAGGTCGCCGCCGAGAGCCACCGGCACCTGACCGTCGTCGACGTGGCGCCCACCGAACAGAAGGACGAGCTGGGCACCACCCTGCTGTACTTCGCCCTGGCCTGGAGCATCCCTGCCTACGTGCTGGCGACCACGCTGCTGCGTGCGGTGACCTTCGGCCGGCGCAGGAAGCTCCTCACCATCGCCGGTGTGGCCGCCGGGTACAGCGTCGTCGGCTTCTACGCCGGCGTGTGGCTGGGCTACCTGCCCGACAGGCCGGCGGCCATGGGGGTGTCCTTCCTGCTCACCACGGCGGTGGCGACGGCCGCCTCGGGGCTCGCCCCGTTCGTCCGGCAGTTCTTCCCGGCCGTGGCCATGGGGCTGTTCATCGTGATGAGCATCCCGACCAGCGGCGGCGCCGTGCCCGCGCCGATGCTGCCGATGTTCTTCCAGCACGTCCGCGCGGCGATGCCGCTGGCCAACGGCCTGGACGCGCTGCGCGGCGTCCTCTACTTCGGCGGCGCCGGAGTGCTGGAGCCGGTCCTGGTCCTCTGCGCCTGGTTCGCGGGCGGCGTCGCCCTGCTCGGGCTCGACCTCCGGCTGCACCGCCGCAGGACCGGGGTGCGGGCCGGGGGAGCCGGTGAGGTGGACGACGGCGACGGGCGGAGCGAGCTCGTCGAGGAACCCCCGGTCGAGGACCCGTCACTGGAGACGCCCAGGCCGGCGGCGCTCCCGGTGCACGCGCACCACTTCGGGGAGCAGGTGCCGGTGCTCACCGGCCGGGTCCAGGACCGCGAGGGCCGCCCGGTCCGCGGCGCCGCGGTGACCGTCATCGACGCGCGGGGACGCCAGCTCGTGCGCAGCGTGACCGACGAGACCGGTGAGTACGCCGCGACCGGTCTTCCCGAGGGGTACCTCAGCATCGTGGTCTCGGCGCCCGGCCTGCATCCGATGGTGCACCAGACGCTGCTGCAGAGCGGGCTGACGGCCCGGGCCGACTTCGCCCTGCACGGCAGGCTGCCGCACGGACGTCATGCCAGAGCGGTGCACGTGATCGGCCCGCCGGTGTGACGTGGATGAGCGGCCGGCCTGCCGGTATGACGGAGATGAGCGGCCGACCCGCCGGTGTGACGGAGATGAGCGGCCGACCCGCCGGTGTGACGGAGATGAGCGGCCGACCCGCCGGTGTGACCGAGAGGAGCGGCCGACCCGCCGCCGTTCCGCGGGGCGCGTGCGGTCACGGCGGTCTTCCCGGGCGTCCCCCGGGCTCCTCCCCGCCGACCTCGGTGCCGGCGTCGTCGGCACCGGTGTCGTCGGGGGGCAGTGCGGGGTAGCCGCCCGCGGCGAGTCTGGCCACCATCGCGGCGAGCTGCCCACAGGCTCTGGCGATCTCCCGTTGCGTCGCGTTGCGCTCGCTGACGGCCGCCGCGACGAGCAGTGCGGTGAGCGCGGAGGAACCGTTGAACGCCTGCAGGGTGATCATGTCGGTGAGGAGGTCGTGACCGGCGAACGGACCGGCCCCCCGGGCGGCCGCGACGACCGCGAAGGTCGACACGGCCAGGGCGCAGGGCGCCGCCCCGGCCAGCTGGAAGCGGAAGGCCGCCCAGATCAGCAGCGGGAAGCCGAGGAACATGAGCGGCGTGCTGCCGGTCTCCAGGAGCCCGACGCCGTAGGTGGCCGCGACGAGCAGCAGCGCCTCCACCCAGCGGGAGACCGGAACGTCCCTCGGCCGGTGTGCCGAGCGCAGTGCGAGCAGGACCGGCGTCACCACCAGTACGCCCATCGCGTCGCCGGTCCACCAGACCGACCAGGTGGGCCAGAACCGGTCCGCGGTCAGCGCACCGGCGAGGGCCAGGGTTGCGCTGCCCGTCGTCGAGCTGACCAGCATCCCGGTGAACGCACCGAGGAAGATCAGGGCGAGCGCGTCCCGCAGCCGGTTCAGTTCGACATGGAACCCCGTACGGCGGAGCAGGGCGTACGAGCACACGGGCGCCAGGGTGTTGCCCGCCGCGATCCCGATGACGGCCCACACCGACGGTCCGAGGGAGACGTTGACCAGGAGTGCGCCGATCGCGATCCCCGGCCAGACCCGCGGCCCGCGCAGCAGCAGGCCCGCCAGGGCGATGCCGGTCGGCGGCCACAGCGGGGTGACCTGGCCGCGCACCAGTTGCAGGAGGAGCCCCAGCCTCGCCGAGCCGTAGTACAGCGCCGCGACGACGAGGATGTCCAGAGCGGCCACACCGCCGCGCCGGAGTCGTTCACGCCGGGCGACAGTCATCGGGCGACCTCCGCGTCGACATCGCCCCGAGATCCATCATCCGCCGGATCCCTCCGATCCTCCATGGCACCGCTGAGCTGGACGTTCGGCGGCGCCGCCGGGTCAGGCGCACGGGGTGCGCAGGGCGAGCACGGCCATGTCGTCGTGGCCGTCGCTCGGATGGTGGTCGGCCAGTGCCCGGACGAACTCCGCCAGCGGCAGGTCGGCGTACGCGGTGGCGAGTCCGGTGAGTTCGTCGAGGCTCGCGTCGATGGGCCGGTCCGGGCGCTCGATCAGCCCGTCCGTGAAGAAGACCAGGGTGGCGCCCGGGGGCACGAAGCGGGAGTGGTCGGGGCGGGGCTGCTCGGAGTCGACCCCGAGGGGCAGCCCCGGCTCGACGAACAGGTACTCCGCCCGGTGCCCGGGGGTGATGAGCAGCGGCGGGACGTGTCCCGCGCTGCTCCACCGCAGTCGCCAGCCCGGCCCGTCCGGCTCGATGCGTGCCAGGGTCGTGGTGGTGACGGGATTCTCGGTGATGGCCTGCAGGGTGCGGTCGAGCTGGGCGAGCACCGCACCGGGCGGCCCGCCCCCTTCGTACAGCAGCGCGCGCAGCATGTTGCGGATGGAGGCCATGGCGGCGGCGGCCCGCAGATCGTGACCGACCACGTCGCCGATGACGACGGCCACGACGTTGCCGGGCAGGGGGATCGCGTCGTACCAGTCCCCGCCGAGCCGGCTGGGCTCGGCGGCCGGCCGGTAGACGGCGGCGGCGGTGAAGGGCCGCAGGTCGGGCAGTTTGGGCAGCAGCAGGCGCTGGAACTGC
The DNA here is from genome assembly GCF_042721035.1 of Streptomyces sp. NPDC058464. Taxonomy (NCBI): domain Bacteria; kingdom Bacillati; phylum Actinomycetota; class Actinomycetes; order Kitasatosporales; family Streptomycetaceae; genus Streptomyces; species Streptomyces sp. NPDC058464. The sequence continues at coordinate 17,969 of NZ_JBHXMA010000032.1, read as the reverse complement.
TCGGCTCCGATGCGCACCCGTTCGAACAGGCGGACGTTCTCGATCGCGATGCCGGCCGCGCCGGCCAGGGCGACGACGACGCTCTCGTCGTGGGCGTCGAAGGGCCGTCCGTCGCGGCGCTCGGACAGGTAGAGGTCGCCGTAGACCTCGCCGCGGACGCTGATGGCGACGCCGAGCAGGGTGCGCAGGTGCGGATGGCCGGGCGGGAATCCGACGGAGGACGGGTGGGCCGTGATGCGTTCGACCCGCAGGGGCTCGGGGTGGCGGATCAGGTGCCCGAGGACGCCCAGACCGCGCGGGAACTCGGTCCCGGCCAGGTCGGCGTGTTCCTGCGCGGACAGGCCGGCGGAGATGAACTGCTCGAGGTGGTCTCCCGACTCGTCCAGCACGCCCAGCGCCCCGTAGCGGGCGCCCACCAGGTCCATGGCGGTGGTCACGATACGGTCCAGCACCGCGGGCAGTTCGACCTCGCGGCTGATGGCCACCACCGCGTCCAGCAGGCCCTGCAGCCGGTCCATGGCGGTCAGCAGGGCGTGCAGCTGCTCGTCGATCCGCCCCAGCTCGGAGCGCAGACGCAGCTGCAGCTCGGGGAGGTGAGGCTCCCTCTCGGGTCTCCCGTCCCCGGTTCCTGACATCACGGGTGTCCGGTGGCGGAAGGTCCGGTCGCGGTCACCCTCGGCCGACGATCGTCGCTCCGGATCGACGTCGTCGGGTCCGCCCACATGATCGAGCGGTGCATTCCGGCCTCCTGGCGCGTCCCTGCGCCACCGGTCCACCGTGGCCACAGCAAGAACGAATAAACAGTCTATAAGGTTATTTATCGGATCCTGGCATGGCGCGTCCAGGCGACGGCGCCTGCTCCGGTGAGCAGCGGGCGCCGGCCTTCGACGCCGCCGCGGGCTCGATCCCGGCTGGATCCCGTGCGAGGAATTCCCGGAGCACGGCGGTCATTTCCCCGGGCGCTTCGAAGGGCCAGAAGTGACCGGAGCCGAAGAGGTGCACGGCGCTTCCCCTGGCCGTAGCCCTTCAGGTCGACGGCCAGGCAGCGGTATTCGGTGCCGAAGGCATCGAGCGCGTAGTGCCACTGCCACCAGGAGTCGGGTACACCGTGCAGGAAGACGACGACCGGGGCGCCGGCCGGGCCGCACTCGCGTCTCGGGCAGCTCGGCGAGGAGCGCCTCCACCTCGGACAGCCGGCCGGCCGCGCGGTCCAGTCCGGCACGGATGCGCGGCGGAGGCGGTGTGTACGCGGGCGGGGTCGCGTCAGGTGACATGGCGAAAACCTCCAGAATGCTTCGGCTCGGGCGGCGGTACGCGGCTGCGGCGGTGGTTCCGGGTGATTGTTGGGGAAAAGTCAGAGTTGATTGAATCCTCAGACTGGTGCCGGGTCAAGGGACCGGGTGACGGGTGGCAGCCGGTTGCCGACGCGTGGTGAGCACCGCCGCCGCCGCGCCGGACCCGGCCGTCCTCAAACGCCGACAGGCACCCTCATCGACCACGCCCTGTGCGACCGGCCCGCCACGGCCGTGCCGCGGGGCCGGATCAGCCCTGGTCCTCCTGCGTGAGGGTGTCCCGGAGCTGGGCTCGGGCCGTGATGCCGAGCTTGGGGAAGACCTTGTGCAGGTGGTAGCCGACCGTACGGGGGGAGAGGTAGAGGCGGGCCGCGATGTCGCGGTTGGTCAGACCCTGGGCGGCCAGCTCGGCGATCTGGCGTTCCTGCGGCGTGAGTTCACCGGCGGGAGCGGGGGCCGTCGCCGCCCCGGCCGCCCGCAGCTCCGCCTTCGTGCGCTCGGTCCAGGGGCGGGCGTCCAGGCGCTGGAAGCACTCCAGGGCCGCGCTCAGGTGCGGACGGGCCTCGGCACTGCGCCGGCGCCGGCGCAGCCACTCGCCGAAGTCGAGGTGGGCAAGGGCCTTTTCGAAGGGCCAGCAGTCGGTGGCCGGGTCGTCGAGGGCGGCGCGGAAGTGCCGTTCGGCTTCGTCGGCGTCGGTCAGCAGGGCGGTGGCCCGGTGCAGAACGGCGGCCAGGCGCGGGGAAGGGTCGGGCTTCAGGTCCTGCCGCACGGCGGCGGCCACCGTGCGCGCGTCGTCGGCCCGCCCGGCGCGGACCGCCGCGGCCGCCAGGTCGCCCAGGTAGTAGAGCGAGGCGTGGTAGTGGACGGGCGCCGGGCGGAAGTCCCGGGTGAACGTCGCACGCAGGTGCTCGTAGGCGTCCGCGTGGTCGCCGGCCACGAACGCGGCCATCCCCATGGCGTGCCGGTGGCGCACCTGAAGACTCAGCGACCTCCGCAGGTCCACGCCCCGTACGGCGTGCAGCGCCTCGGTCCGGGCGGTCGCGGGGTCGCCCTGGAGTGCGCGCAGGGTGGCCCGCAGGATGCCGGCACCCACGGTCACGTTGTCCGCCCCCGCCTCCGTCGCCATCCAGAACGCCTCGTGCGCCGCCTCCTCGGCCGCCGTCCACGAGCCGTTCTCGAACAGGGCCAGGGCGAGTGCCTGGGTCACGGTCGCGTTCGTGCCCGCGCTGCCGGCCCGCCGCAGGAGGTCCATGGTCAGCCCGAGGATGCGCACGGCCTGCTCGGTCTCGTCCAGGATCCAGGTCGCGCCGCCCAGTGCCGTGAGGTTGCCGAGCGACTCCTCCTGCGCCAGGGCGGCCAGCCCCTCCCACAAATGCCGTGTCAGAAGCGGCCGTTCGTGAACGGGATCGACGACCGCCCGGGCCCAGGCACGGCCGGCGGGGTCGCCGTCCCCGTCGATCAGACCGCTGATCCGGTCGAGTTCGGCCCGGTAGCGGGGGGCGCCGGAGTTGTAGACGGACGTGGCCGCGGTGCTCAGGGCGCCGAGGGCGAGCTCCGGAGCCGAGGCGGCGGTGGCCTCGGCGACGCCCAACAGGAGGGTCAGCGCCTCCTCGTGACGGAGCGTCACCCCGAGGGCCCAGCCGCCCAGCAGCGAGGCCTCGGCACGCAGCCGGGGATCCTCGGTCATCGCGCCGACGCGGCCGCTCAGCTCCCCGACCCACTGCGGATGACCCGCGAACATCGCGGCCTGCGCGGCCGTCAGCAGCCGCCGCGCACGCAGCTCCGGCTCCGGGGTCAGCTCGGCGGCGCGTTCCAGTGAGGTCGCGGCCGCCGCGTAGCCGCCCCGGCCCCGGGCCCGTTCGGCGCTCTCCGCCAGGGCGTCGGCGACCTCCGCGTCCTGGCCGGTCGCCGCGGCCGCCAGATGCCAGGCCCGCCGGTCCGGCTCGTCGGCCAGCGCGGCGGCCAGAGCGAGATGGGCCTGCCGGCGCTCGTGGAAGGAGGCCGCGTGGTAGACGGCCGAGCGCACCAGCGGGTGACGCAGCAGCACCCCGCCGTCCGCCACCCGCACCAGGCCGGCCCGCTCGGCGGGGTCCAGCGCCTGTACGACGTCCAGCTCGGGGGCGGCCCGCATGAGGTCCGTCAGCCGGGCCGGGCCGGCCGCGGCCGCGAGGAGCAGAGCCGCCCGGGTGGGCGCCGGCAGACCGGGCAGGTCGGCGGCGAACAGGTTCTCCAGACGCGCGGTGAGCGGCAGCGTGGCACCCCCGGCGCCGCCGGCCCCCATGTCCCCGGTCCGGCCCCGGGCCAGGGCACGGGGCAGCTCGATCAGGGCCAGCGGATTGCCGGCCGCCTGCCGGAGGATCTCGGCCCGTGCCTTGCCGCGCGGCGGATCCGGCTGCGCGTCCAGCAGCTGCCCGGCCGCGGAACGGCTCAGCGGGCCCAGCGTGATCTGCGGGAAGGCCCGGTCGAAGCGAGCCGGTACGCCGTCCTCGCGAGCGGCGAGCAGCAGCACCACCGGCCTGCCCTCCAGCCGACGGGCGAGGAAGGCCAGTACGTCCACCGAGCCCAGGTCCAGCCACTGGGCGTCGTCCACCAGCAGGAGCTGTGACCGGCGGGCGGCGGCCTCGGTGATGAGCCCCAGCACGCCGACGCACAGCGACAGCTGATCGAGTTTCAGCTCGTACCCGGCCGCCTCCGGCCCGAAGGCGCGGTCCAGCGCCTCCCGTTGCGCCGCGGGCAGGCCCTCGCCGGGCAGCAGCGGATGCAGCAACTGGTGCACGCCCGACAGGCCGAGGCCCGCCTCGCCCTCGCTGCCCCGCATCCGCAGGATGCCGAGACCCCGCTCCCGCCCCCGCTCGGCGGCCCGGTCCACGAGGGTGCTCTTGCCCGCCCCCGGCTCCCCGGTCAGCACCAGCACCTGCGGACCGCTGCCGTCCACCGCCCCGAGCAGCCGGTCGAGGCGGCCCAGCTCGGCGGCCCGGCCCAGGATGCCCGGATCGGAGGGGTGGTCGGTGGTGCCGGCGTGCATGAACCGTCCTTGTCGTCGAGCCGCTGATACGGCGATGGCGTCGAGCCGCTGATACGGCAATCCTGCCAGCGGCCGGCGGCAGGACCGGAACCGCGGGCTCGCGCGCACCGACCGGGCCGCGGGCGCAGGTGACTGGTCATGTGACAGAAGCGCGTCTCCCCGGTCTCCGCGATGATGGCCCCGGCCAGGGAGAACGCGCACCATCCGGGGAGTACGTGCATGACGGTCCACCCACCCCAGCAGTCCACGACCGGCGACGATCCCGCCGTGCTGGGCCGGGACGGTGAGATCGAACGGATCCTGCGGTGCGCGACGCGCGAGCCCGGCACGCCCCAGACCCTGCTGCTCCTCGGCGAGGAGGGCACCGGTCGTACGACACTGCTCCGGCACGTCCGGGACCGGGCCGGCGCCGAGGGCGTCCTGGTGCTGGCCGCGCAGGGCTGGGCCGAGGACCCGCGGCATGCGCACGCCTGCCTGCAGCAGCTGCTGACGCCGCAGGTGCGGGACGAGCTGGCCGCCCTGCCCGCCGGCCGGCAACGGGCGCTGACGGCCGTACCGCCGGTCGACGCCCCGGCGGACGAGGCCGAGCTGCACGCGGCGGTGGCGGCGCTGCTGGACCGGCTCGCCGGGGCCGGTCCGGTGCTGGTGTGCGTGGACGACGCCGACCTGTGCGGCCGCGCCTTCCCGGAGGCGCTGTTCGCCGCGGTCCGGCAGCTGACCGGCCGTGCGCTCACGGTGCTGCTCGCCGCACGCCACGAGGCCGCCCTGCCCGGTCCGCCGCCCGGCACCGAGACCCTGCGACTGGGCCCGCTGAGCGGCCCCGCGGCCGCGGCCCTCCTCGACCGGCAGCCGGCGGCGCCCACCGGCCGGCACCGGCTGGAGATCCTCGCCGAGGCCGAGGGCAACCCGCTGGCCCTCGTGGAACTGGGCCGAAGTGCGCCGGGCCCCGCCACCCCGGTGCGGCACACGCACGTCTTCGGCGTACGGGTCGACGCGCTTCCCGCCGAGACCCGCCGGGCCCTGCTGTACGCGGCGGCCGCGGGGCCCGGCGGGACCGTCGCCGCGGTCATGGCCGCCCTCGGCACCGGCGACCTGTCGGTGTGGGCGCCGGCGGAGTCGGCCGGACTGATCGCGCTGGCCGAGGACCGGTTCGACTTCGGGCATCCGCTGGCCCGCTCGGCCGCCTACCTCGGGCGCCCGGCCGGTGAGCGCCAGCAGGCCCACCGGGAACTCGCCAGGGTCGCCGTGCAGCCCGACGTCAGGGCCCGGCACCTGGCCGCCGCCACCGTGGGCGCCAACGCGTTCGTCGCCGCCGCCCTGGAGGTCTCCGCCTGGCGGCGCGGGGACGCGGTGGAGGCCGCACGCGCCCTGGAACAGGCGGCGCGGCTCAGCCCACGGCCGCCGGAACGCGCCCGCCGACTGGCCGAGGCCCTCACCGCGGCCCACGCGACGGGCGACCCCGGCTGGGTCCGCGAACTGTACGAACGGCTCGTCCGGGAAGGGGCCGAGCCGGAGTTCGGCTGCGCCGCGGCCGGTGCGCTGGCCTCCGCGCTCTCCCACGAGTCGGCCCAGCGCGAGGCCTTCGAGCTGCTGGCCGACGCCTCGGAGCACTTTCCCGCCGTCGACCGGTCCCTCGCGTTCGCCCTGGCCGGCCTGGCGGCGGGCATCGCCGCCCAGTCCGGGCTGCCGGAGCACACGGCGGCCCTGCCCGCGCTGCTCGACCGGGCCCGGCAGGCCGAGGCGTCCGGACGGTGGCGGCCCGCCACGGCCGGACCGCTGGCGCGCCTGGACACCCCGCACACCCGGCAGGCCATGGCCGCACTGGTCACCGCGGTCGCCCGGCCACGCTCCGCCACCGGCGCCCCACCCGCCCTCGGCCGCTCGCACCATGCCGCCCCGCCCGACGCATCCCCCATCACGCCCCCCGTCACGCCCGCCACCGCGCACGGCACCGTGCCCGCCCCCGCAGCCCACGCGGTCCTCGCCGCGGTCGCCCACCAGGCCGACGAGGCGGACGTGGACCTGGGGCAGTCGCGGACCGCCGACGAACGGCTGCGCGGCGCCCGCGCCTTCGGGCTGCGCGGCTGGTCGGTGCTCCCGCTGGTGGACACCCTGCTGGCCACCGGGCGGTTCGCGGAGGCCGGCAGCGTCGTCGAGGACGCCCTGACGGAGGCCGCGGTGCTGCGGCTGCCGCGCCTGCGGGCCGACCTGGAGACACAGGCGCTGACCGTACGGGCGCTGCGCGGCGCCCTGCCACCGGAGCCCTGGTTCACCCCCTCCGTGTGGCGGGCCGTCTGCCTGGACGAGAACCGGGCCACCCATGCCCGGCTGCTGCGCGCCCGCGGACTCGCCTCCGTCACGCGCGGCGACATGGAGGACGCCTGGCGGCAGCTGCGCGGCCTGTTCACCGCCGACGGCTCGCCCCTGCACCCCTTCCTGTCCGCGCGGGCCGTCGCCGAACTCGCCGTCGCCGCCCAGCGCACCGGACGGTCGGCCGAGGCGCTGCCGATCCTGGAACGGGTCCGGGCCGAGCAGGGGGACCGCCCGAGCACCCGGATGACGCTGCTCCTGCACCACGCCACCGCCCTGGTCGGCCGGGACTGCGAGGCCGAGGAGCACTTCCAGCTCGCGCTCGTCAACCACGGGGCGAACCGCTGGCCCTGGGAGTGCGCCCACGTCCGCCTCAACTACGCGATCTGGCTGCGCCGTTGCCGCCGTACCCTGGAGGCGCGCCAGCAGCTGACCACGGTCCTGGAGACCGCCGAACGCCTCGGCGCCGGCACCCTCGCGGCCGCCGCAGGCAGCGAACTGCGCGCCAGCGGTGCGGCCCCCGCCCCGGCGGACGCGGCGGACGCGGGTCTGCTGGAGCAACTGACCGCGCAGCAGCAGCAGATCGTCCAGCTCGCCGCGCGCGGCCTGTCGAACCGGGAGATCGGCGAGCGGCTCTTCCTGTCGCCGCGTACCGTCGGCTCGCACCTGTACAACGTGTACCCCAAGCTCGGCATCAGCAGCCGCCATCAGCTCCGCGACCTGGTGGCGGACCGGTGAGGACACCCGGGGGCCGGCCGGCGGAACGCCCATGACGCCCGGAGCACCGGGGCCGGGTACCGCCGTCGTCCTCGACCCCGCGGTGCAGCGCCTGGTCACCGCCGCCGCCGTGCCGCCCGCCCTCGACGACCTCGGCCCGGACGCGGCGCGGCAGGCGCTGCGGGAGAGCCAGGCCGACCGGTTCGAGGACTTCGACGTGGACGCGGTCTTCCACGTGGCGCCCGTCGGCCCCGCGCGACTGCTCGGCTTCTGGACCGTACGCCCGGCCGGGGCGCGGGGCCCGCTCCCGGCCCTGCTGTACCTGCACGGCGGCCGGTGGGCGCTCGGCGACGCCCAGACCCACGCCCGGCTCATCAGCGAACTCGTCACCGGCGCCGGGGCGTGCGCCCTCGTCCCCGAGTACAGCCGCGCCCCCGAGGCCCGCTACCCGGTGGCGCTGGAGGAGTGCTACGCCCTGCTGGCCTGGTCGGTCACCCAGGCCGACGCGCTCGCGCTGGACCCCGGCCGGCTGGCGGTGGCCGGCGACTGCGCCGGTGCCACGCTGGCGGCCGCCGTGACCATGCTGGCGAAGACCCGGCACGGGCCGCGGATCAGCGCGCAACTGCTCTACTACCCGCTCACCGACGACCGCTGCGACAGCCCCTCGCAGCACCGGTTCGCCACCGGCCACCTGCTCACCCGCCGTGCCCTGCGCGACTACTGGCAGCGGTACGTCGCCAACCCGGCGCACCGGCACGAGCCCACCGCGGCTCCGCTGCGGGCCCGTCCGGAGGAGCTGGCGGGGCTGCCGCCGGCCCTGGTCGTCACCGCGGAGGCCGACGTGGCCCGTGACGAGGGCGAGCAGTACGCGCGGCGGCTGTCCGAGGCCGGCGTCGACACGCTGTCCGTGCGGTTCCTCGGGACCATCCACGACTTCGTGGCGCTGCACGCACTCGCCGACAGCGCGCCCACCCGGGCGGCGCTGCTGACCGGTTGCGCCTTTCTGCGGGCCCGTCTGCGGTGACGGGCCCGGCACCGGCCGATGACCAGTCGGCCGACTGATGCGCCGGTACCGGTCGCCCGGTGAGGCTGGCGGCATGGCAACCGCGATCGGCTCCCACGAGGAGAGACGCCGGCCTCCGACCGGCACGGCCAGCGAGCGGAACAGGGTCCTGACCACGCGCTCGGTTCCGCCGGAGGAGAGCCTGGAGTACTGGCACGACGCCGTGTTCGACACCCTGGTGGGGATGGACATCGCCGCCGAGGGCGGTACCTACGACGCCACCCTGCGCACCGACCGCCTCGGGGACCTGCGGATCACCACGGTGGAGGCCGACCCCGGCCGGGTCCACCGGGCGCCCAGGTTCATCGCCCGCGGCGACGGCCGGGAGATCTTCGTGACCGTCCAGAGCACCGGCCGCGCCCGGGTCGAACAGGACGGCCGCAGCACCGAGCTGCGGACCGGCGACATCGGGTTCTTCGAGACCCTCCGCCCCTTCCGCACCACCTTCCCGGACCGCTTCCGGCTGAAGATCTTCGCGGTACCCCGCTCGCTGCTCGAGCTGTCGGAGGCCGACGTACGGCAGCTCACCGGCCGCGCGGTCCACCCGGACGACGGGCTCCCCGCGCTGCTCGGGCCGCTGCTGGAACGGCTCGCGGACACCTCCGCGTCGTACACCGCACCGGCGGCCGAGCGGCTGGCCGAGAGCGTCGTCGACCTGGTGGCGGCCACCGCCGCGGACCAGCTCGGGGCGGAACCCGCCGACCTGCCCGGGGCCGACGGCGTGCTGCTGCTGCGCATCAGGACGTACATCCGCTGGCACCTGTCGGACCCCGCGCTGACCCCGACCGCCATCGCCCGGGTGCACGGCATCTCGGTGCGCTATCTGCACCGGCTGTTCCAGGCCGAGGGCACCACCGTCTGCCAGTGGATCCGCGACCTGCGGCTGCGCGAGTGCCGCCGGGAACTCGCCGCCCGCCCGGCGGGCTCGGTCAGTCTCGGCCAGGTCGCCCGGCGCTGGGGGTTCACCAGCGCGGCCGGGTTCGGCAAGGCCTTCCGCAGCTCCTTCGGGCTGTCCCCGACGGACTGGCTGGACCGGGCGCGGACGGACGGTCCGCCGTGCTGACCGCGGTGTCCTGCGCCACCCGGGACCTGGCCCCCGGCGACCGCCTCGACGCCTGGCAGCGCGTCCTGTCCCGGACCTTCGTGGACGTCGAGGTCACCGTGGACCGGGACCGCCCGTGGACCGGTGAACTGGCCGCCCGGCGGCTCGGCGCCCTCCAGATCGCCACCGAGGACTTCGGCCCCGGCGCGATCCTGCGCGGCGCCCGCACGGCCGCCGCCGATCCCCGCACCCACATCCTGGTCCGCCGCCAACTGACCGGCTCCGCCCTGCTGCTCCAGGACGGCCGCACCGCCGAACTCCACCCCGGCGGCCTGGCCTTCCACGATGCGCGGCGCCCGTTCCGGATCGTGCTCCCCGAGCGGCAGCGGGCCCGGATCCTCATGGTGCCCCGCGCCCTGCTGCGCCTGGAGGAACGGCAGCTGCACGCCCTCACGGCCACGGCGGTGGAGGAGGCCGAAGGGGGCGCGGCGGCCCTGCTGCTGCCGCTGCTCGACGGACTCGTCGACGAGGTCCCCCGGGTCACCGCGGCCCGGCGTGAACAGCTGGCCCGGACCGTCGTGGACATCCTCGCGACCGTGGCTCTGGAGCGGATCGGCGGGCCGCCCGAGTCGGCCCTGTGGGAGCGGATCACGGCATCCGTCCGGGCCCGGCTCGGCGACCCCGGACTCGCCCCGCAGGACATCGCCGACCAGCACGCCATCTCGCTGCGCTATCTGCACCGGCTCTTCCAGCGCCAGGGCACCACCGTCGGCGCCTGGGTCCGGGCGCGCCGCCTCGAGGCGGCCCACGCGGAGCTGGCCCTGCCCGGCGCCGCCCACCGGTCGATCGCCGCGGTGGCCGCCCGCTGGGGCTTCGCTAGCCCCTCCCACTTCAGCCGGGCGTTCCGCGAGACGTACGGGATGTCGCCGGCGCAGTGGCGGCGGGCTGCGGGCGCGGTCCGGGCGGACTGACACCGCGGCTGTTCCCTGAGGGACCGCACCCCGGGCGCTCTCGGAACGATCGCGCCCGTCCTCCCCGCCTACCGTCCGGAGCACCGGGTTTCGGCAGAAAGGGACGCGCATGAAGCGCAAGGCGATGGCATGGACTCTCCCGGCGCTGCTGGTGGCGCTGAGCGTGGTGGGCGCCGGTGCCCCGTCCTCGGCCCGCAGCGGCACCGGCGCCCGGACCTCGACCACCGCGGTCGGCCCCCAGGACGACACCACCCACGTGTACGTCACCCCCGGCCAGGAGGACGCCTTCGCGGACAGCTGGGTGGCGACCTTCGGCGGCACCCACACCGCGAAGGTCGTCACGGACGTCACGCCGACCCCCAGCGAGACCGCGTCGGAACTGGTGCTCTCGCCCGTCGGCACGCTGTCCGTCTTCGACTTCAGGACGCCCGTGCCCTGTCCGTTCGGCAGCGAACGCACCGGCTGGCTCATGAGCGACTTCGACCGGGGTGTCCGGCTGGCCCGGCAGAGCGGCGCGGACGTCGTCGTGGCGCCGTTCGACGACCCGATCGGGAAGGACGCGGTCGTCCAGTTCCCGGGCGGGATCGACGCCCAGCTGTACTGGCACACCAAGGCTCCGTCGTACGCGCCCCTGGCGACCGTGCCCGACAACCGCGTCTACCTCACCCCGGACTCGGCGTCCGCCTTCCTCCGCTCCTACCTGCGGTTCACCGGCGGCCGGATCGTCTCCGACGACCGTACGGCGGACGGCGGCGACCTCGGCCTGCCCGGGAAGACCTACCGCCGGATCGCCCTGACCTCCCCGTTCGGCAACACGGTCGTCAGCGTCACCGACGGCCACCTGCCCTACCCGTTCGGACGGGAGACCACCGGCTACGCGGTCGAGGACCTCACGGCCACCCTGCACAAGGCCGAGGCGGCGGGCGCGCGGGTCCTGTGGGGCCCGTACGACGGCAAGGGCCGTGACACCGCGATGGTGCAGTTCCCCGGCGGTTACGTCGCCGAACTGCACCAGGGCGGCAGCACCCGCTGACCGAAATCCTGGAGACCCCTCATGGCCTCGTCCTCCGTCGTGGAGCTGTCGCGCTGGCAGTTCGCGATCACGGCGATCTTCCACATGACCTTCCCGGCGCTCACCGTCGGCCTGTCCCTCCTCCTCGCGGTCGCGTACACCGTGTACGTCCGCACCGGCAACCCGCTCTACCTGCAGATCTTCCGCTTCTGGAAGAAGATCTTCGCCGTCGGCTTCGGTCTCGGCGTGGTCGCCGGCACCGTGATGACCTTCGAGTTCGGCCTCAACTGGGGCATCTACGCCCACGCGGTCGGCCCGGTCATCGGCGTCACCATCGGCATGGAGGTGATCACCGCCTTCTTCCTGGAGGCCGGTTTCATCGGGATCATGCTGTACGGCGACGGCCGGGTGAAGCCCCGCACCATGGCGCTGGCCTCCTGGATGGTGGCCGCCGGCACCCTGCTCTCCACCACCTGGATCCTCTCCGCCAACAGCTGGATGCAGGACCCGGCGGGCTATACGGAGGTCGACGGGCAGTTCCACGTCACCGACTGGTGGCAGGTGCTCCTCAACCCGGCCTTCAGCTATCGCTTCCCGCACATGCTGATCGCCGTCCTGATCTCCGCGTCCTGGTTCGTCGCCGGGATCAGCGCCTGGTACCTGGTCAAACGCCAGGCGTCCGCCCTGCCGTTCGCCCGCCGCACCCTCTCCGTGGCCCTGGGCGTCCTCGCGATCCTGATGCCCGTCCAGCTGTACGTCGGTGACGCCACCGCCGTCTTCATGGGCGGCCACCAGCCCGCAAAGCTCCAGGCGTTCGAGGGCAACTGGAAGACCGACAACAACGGCTACAACCTCGTCGTCATCCCCGACACGGACAAGGGGAAGAATGACTTCCGTATCGAGATACCCCGCCTCGGCGCCGTCATCGGGCACGACCTGACCGGCCAGGCCAAGGTTCCGGGGTTGCTCCGGACCCCGCCCGACGAACGCCCCAACATGTGGAGCGCCTTCTACGGCTTCCGGGCCATGTACTTCACCGCCCTCGCCATGTTCGCCACCGCCTTCGCCGGGCTCGTGCTGCGCCTGCGCGGCCGCCTGTTCACCTCGCCGCGCCTCCTGCGCTGGCTGGTGTGGATGACCCCCGCCGGGATCATCGCCATCACCGGCGGCTGGATCACCGCCGAGACCGGCCGACAGCCCTGGGTGGTCTACGGCAGGCTGCGCACCGCCGACGCCGTCTCCCACCTGACCCTCACCGAGGCGGCCCTCAGCCTCACCGGGTTCGTCCTCCTCTACGCGACCCTGCTCACCCTCTGGATCCGCTACATCGTCCGCACCGTCAAGGCCGGTCCGGAACCGGTCACGGACCTTCGAACTCCCGCTCCGGAGGCCTCCGTTGCCTGAGTACCTGACGTACGCCCTGGTCCTGCTCTCGCTCGGGGCCTACGTCGTCCTGGACGGCTACGACCTCGGCGTCGGCATGCTGAGCCTCCTCGACCGCGACGAGCGGCGCCGCCGCGAGTACAACGAGCTCGTCGCCACCGCCTGGGACGCCAACGAGAGCTGGATCATCCTGGCCGGCGTGGCCCTGTGGGCCGGGCTGCCCGGGGCGTACGCGACCGTCCTGCCGGGGGTGTACCCGCCGCTGATCGCCATGCTGTTCGCGGTGATCCTGCGCGGCATGGGCCTGGAGTTCCAGAGCGCGTCCGGCACCTACCGGCGCGGCTGGGGACTCCTCTTCGGCGGGGCCTCCCTCGCCGTGACCCTCTGCCAGGGCCTGGTGATCGGCGCGGTCCTGTCCGGACTCCCGCAGCGGGACGGCCACTTCACCGGCGACGCCCTCGCCTGGCTCACCCCCTACAGCGTGCTGTGCGCGCTCGGCCTGGTCTGCGTGTACCTGCTGGCGGGCGCCGCCTGGCTCCAGGACAAGACGGAGGGCACGGCCCACGCGTGGGCGGGGCGGCTCGGCCGTCCGCTGCTCGGCGCGACCGCCGTGGCCGCCCTGGTCCTCGGCTTCGGCCTGGAGGTCGCCGACCCGCAGCACTTCCGCTTCGAACAGCCCCTGCGCGCCACGCTCTTCTGGCTCGCCGTGGCCGCCGCCGCGGTCTGCGGCGCGGTCGCCTGGTACGGCTTCGGGCGGCGGCCGGACCTGCGGCCGTTCGCGGCGGTGCTGGGCGCCGAGGCGGCCGGGCTGCTGGCGCTGGTGGCGGCGACGGCACCGGTCGTCGTACCGCCGTCCCTGACCCTGCACGAGGCGTCCAGCCCGCACGGCTCGCAGGTGTTCCTGGTGGTCGGGGTCGGGCTGTGCATGCCGTTCGTGCTGGCCTACAACATCTATGCCTGGTGGGTCTTCCGGGGAAAGTTCCGGGAGCCCGCGCGGCAGGCGCCGACCGAGACGACGGCACCGGACGACCGGTCGGCCGACGGGACGGCCGCGCCCTTCACACCCCGGCCGGAGTCCCGGGTCGTCGTCATCGTCCGCCGGACGCTGCTGACGCTGCTCGGCATCCTGCTGGCGGCCGTCTCCCAGGACGTCTTCGGCGGCGACTCGACGTGGGTCGACCCGCTCGGTGTCGCCCTGCTGTCCGGTACCGCGCTCGTCGCCTGGGTCCTCGGGGACCGCCGGGCCGGGCGGCTCGGGGAGTACGACCTGCCCGGCGACCTGCCCGGCGGCCTTCCCGGTGATCTGCCGGGCGCCCTGCCCGGCGGCGAACGCCCGTGAGCGACACCGCGGCCCTGGTGGCGGCGCTCGCCGACGAGGACGGCCAGGGCGCGGCCGAGCGGGCGTCCACGCGCCGACTGCACGCCTGGGCGCGGATCGGTGAACCGGAGCTGCGCCGGGCGGGCACCCTGCGCGGCCTAGCCCAGCTCGGCACCGTGATCTGGGCGGCGGGCCTCGGCTGGGCGGCCCAACGGGGGCTCGCCGCCCAGCAGTTGCACACCGCCCCGGCGGCCGTCGCACCGGCCGCCGGGGTCGTGGCCGGCGGCCTGGCGCTGCGCGCCGCGCTGCTGGCGGCGGCCGACCGGGCGGCGGCGACGGGCGCCGCCCGGGTCCGGTCCGCGCTGCGCGCCCGGGTCCTGCGCGCGGCCCTGCCGGGACGGGCACCGCGCGGCGGACTGGCGGACGTCGCCTACGCCGAGGCCCTCGACGCCGAGGTGGCCCGCCTCGACGACTGGCTCACCGACTACGTCCCGGCCCGCCGCGCCATGCTGATCGGCAGCGGTGCCGTCCTCGCCGCCATCGCCCTGCGCAGCTGGTTCGTGGCCCTCCTGCTGGTGCTGGCCACCCCGCTGCTCCCGGCCAACCTCAAGGTCATCGGGATGGGCACGAAGGCGGCCGTACAGGCCCAGCTCGGTGCCGTCCGCACCCTGCACGCCCGGCTCCTGGACCAGCTGCGCGGGCTGCCCACCCTGGTCGGACTCGGCGCGCAGGAGGAGGCGGCGCGGGCCCTGCGCCGGGACGACGAGGAACTCGCCCGCCGCACCACCCTCGTGCTGCGCGTGGCGTTCCTCTCCACCGCCTGGGTGGAACTGCTCATCACCGGCACCCTCGCGGTCGTCGCCACCTACTGCGGCCTGGTGCTCCTGGACTACCTGCGGCTGCCCGGCGTACCCGACCACATGAGCCTGGCCACCGCCCTGTTCGTCCTCACCCTCACCCCCGCCTACTTCGCGCCCGCCCGCGAACTGGCCCGCGGCTACCACGCCCGCGCCCAGGCGGCGGCCGCCGCCGACCTGCTCGCCGGGGCGATGCGCGGTGCCGTCCCCGAGCGCCGCCTCCGCCCGGCCGCCCGGGGTGCCGCGCCCCTGCCCGTCCGTCTGCGCGAGGTGTCCGTAATCCATGCCGGACGGGCGCGGCCCGCGCTGGACCGGGTCGAACTCGACGTCCGGGCAGGGGAGTTCGTGGTGGTGACCGGCTCCAGCGGTGCCGGCAAGTCCACGCTGCTGTCCGTGGCGGCGGGCCTGCTGGCACCCGACCGGGGCAGCGCCCTGCACGGGCGCGAGCGGGCGACGCCCGCGCACGTGGCCTGGGTCGGCCAGCCGGGCTTCCTGCTCCCGGGAAGCGTGCGCGAGAACCTCCGGCTCGCCCGGCCGGACACCGATGACTCCGAACTCAGCGCCGCCTTCGAGGAATTGGGATTCAGCGGCCTGCTGGCCACACTCCCCGACGGACTCGACACACCCGTCGGCGAACGCGGCTTCGGGCTCTCCTCCGGCCAGGCGCAGCAACTGGTCTTCGTACGCGCCCTGTTGCGGGACGCGCCGCTGCTCTGCCTGGACGAACCGACGGCCCATCTCGACCCCGGCGCCGAAGCGGCCGTCGCGGACGCACTGAGCCGCCTGGCCCGGCACCGGACCGTCCTGCTGGCCACCCACAGCCCGGCCCTGCTCCCCCTCGGGGACCGCGTACTCACCCTGGACCAGGGACGGTTCGTATGACCCTGCGCCTGCTGAGAACGGCGGTCCGGCGACGCGACCTGCTGTACGGCCTGCTCCTCGCCGCAGCGGCCGAACTGTCCGCCGCGACCCTGCTCGGCGTGTCCGGCTGGTTCCTCACGGCGTGCGCCCTGGTCACGGTGCGGGCCGACACCACGTGGTCGTGGCTGTACCCGTCCGGTGCCGTCCGCGCCCTCGCCCTGTCCCGCACCGGGCTGCGCTACGCGGAGCGCCTGGTCAGCCACCGGGTCCTGCTCGACGCCACGGTGGCGCTCCGGGCCCGGCTGGTGCGCGGCGCCGCGGCCCTCCCGGCGCGGCGGCTGCGCGCGCTGCGGGACGGGGCCCTGCTGAGCCGGCTCACCGACGACGTCACGACCGTCGGCGCGCTCCCCGCCGACGTCCTGGCCCCCCTCGCGAGCACCGCGGTGACGGCGGCGGTCGTGACCGGGCTGCTGTGGCACGCCGACGCCCGGCTGGGCGCGGCGGAGCTGCTGGTGTTCCTGCTCGCCGCCGCGACCGCCGTGGCGACCCACCGGCGCGCGCAGGACGCGGTACGGCGGTCGGCGCGCGAGCAGGCGGTCGTACGGACCGAACTCCTCGGCGCCCGGGACGCGTTGCCCGAACTGATCTGCCTGGACGCCGTGACACCGGCCACGGCCCGGATCGCGGCGGCACTGGAGCGGGCCCAGCGTGCCGACGAGGAGACCCGACGAGCCCTGCGCACGGGGCAGTCGGCGCTGCGCCTGCTGGGTGCGCTCGGCCAGTGTCTCGTCCTGGCCCTCGCCCTGGACCTCGCGGCGACGGCGCAGTCCGTGTCCGCCGCGATCGGTGAGGTCCTGCTGGTCGCCGCCGGTTACGAACTGGTCGAGCAGCTGCCGAGGATCCTGCCGGCGTACGGCCGGGCGCGTGCCGCGGCGCGGCGGCTGGCCCCGCTCGACGCCGTGCCCGGTCCGCCGGCCGACGGACCGGCGGTGGCCTTCGAGGCCGAGCCGGGCACCACCACCCTGGTGACCGGCCCCAACGGCAGTGGAAAGAGCACGCTGCTGGGCCGCCTGGCGGGCCGCGCGACCCCGCGGGAGCTGGCCCTCGTCGAGGCCGAGGACTGGCTCGCCGACGCGACCGTCGCCGAGAACCTGCGGCTGGCCGACCCGGACGCGGAACCGGAACGGCTCGCCGAGGTGCTGGCCCTGGTCGCCCTGGACGACATCCCGCCGGACTTCCCGGTGGGCCCGAACGGCGGCAGGCTCTCCCAGGGCCAGCGCCGCCGGCTCGCCCTCGCGCGGGCCGTGCTGCGCGACCCGCCGGTCCTGCTGCTGGACGAGCCGACCGCGGGACTCGACCGGGCCACCGCCCGCCGCGTCCTGGGCGCCGTCCGCTCGGCCCTTCCCGCCACCGCTTTCGTGATCGCACTGCCCGACCGCGACCACGACCTCCTACCCTTTCCGGTTGACGGCCGGATCGAACTGACGGCCCGAGTGACGATGGAGCGCGTATGACCGACGAGGCGATGGGTGACGAGGTCTACCAGCCGGACGGTTCGGAGGTGCAGGACGACGCCGGTCTGCTGGACGCCTCGGACACCCTGGACTACCGGGCCGGCGAGGAGGCCCTGGACGAGGGCTACTCGCCGCCGGAGCGGCCCTGGGCCGTGGAGCACACCGGGGTGACGGCGGCCGAGGGGCAGCGCGGGGAGACCCTGGACGAGCGCCTCGCCGAGGAGGTGCCGGACATCGGCGTCCCGGAGGGCGACGACCTCGGCGACGCCTGGGACACGGACGGCGAGCTCCTCGACGACGAGGTCGGCGACGACCGCGCCGGACGGCTCCTCGCACCGGACGAGGGCGCGCACGAGGTCACCGACTCCGACCTGTTCGCCTCCGACCGGGGCCTGGACGGCGCCGGGGCGTCGGCGGAGGAGGCCGCGATGCACGTGATCCCCGACTCCGAGGAATTCTGAGGCGACATGCACGTGGGCGCGGGGACGGCGTCCGTCCCCCCGCCCACGCGTGTTACACGAGTGGCGAACGGCGCCGCACGTTCTTGTGCTGCCCGGGCCGGTCCAGTTCGCCCCGCTGGGTGTGGACGGTGGCCGCCCTGGGG